>JAYYRF010000067.1:0-4209 GCA_036127535.1 Myxococcota bacterium
CTCCCGCGGTTTTCGTCCCCAATGTTTTGGTCGCCATCGTTTTCGTCACCGACGTTGTTGTCACCGCGGTTGTTGTTGCCCTGGTTTTGGTCGCCATCGTTCTCATGGCCGCGGTTATCGTCCCCTTCGTTTTGGTTTCCAATGTTGTTGTCACCGCGGTTTTCATTCCCTTGGTTGTCATTGCCGACATTGCGGTCTCCATGATTCCGGTCTCCTTGATTCTCATGGCCGGTATTTTGGTCTCCAGTGTTGCTGTTTCCTGCGTTTTGGCTTCCCGTATTGGTATTGCCAACGTTTTGATCTCCTTGGTTTTCGTAGCCGACATTGCCGAATCCAACATTGCCGTCGCCGATGTTGTTGTCTCCGATGTTGTTGTCACCGACATTGTTGTCGCCGACATTGTTGTTCCCGACATTGTTGTTGCCGATGTTGTTGTGCCCGTGGTTACCGTGTCCTTGGTTTTGGTCACCTTCGTTGCGGTTCCCGATGTTTACATAGCCACGGTTTCTGTCGCCTTCGTTGTTGCTTCCTTGGTTCTTGTCTCCAACATTTTGGTTTCCGTAGTTTCCGTCTCCTTGGTTCTCTGCACCGCGGTTCTCGTCTCCTACATTCTTGCGGCCGTAATTATAGCTTCCATCATTATCAAAACCTTCGTTGCGATGGCCGAGGTTTCGGTCTCCGCGGTTGTAGTCCCCTTGGTTTTCCGTACCGTAATTTTGGTTTCCGTCGTTGTTGTAACCGGTATTAAAGTCGCCGACGTTGTCGTGGCCTTGGTTGTTGTGGCCAACATTTCGATCTCCGAGGTTGTTGTGACCAACGTTTTGCTGTCCGGTGCTGTTGTCACCAACGTTCTGGTTTCCGTAATTGTTGTTGCCAACGTTGTAATCACCGACGTTGTGGCTTCCTTGGTTGTAGTCACCAACGTTGTGCTCTCCGAGGTTTCCGACACCGGTATTGGTCGGCGCCTCTCGGCGAGAGCCACCTTTGCGTACGACATCTTGGATTTCTTCTTTGATAAAGGAGGCGGCCATCTTGTGGTGTGCGGGGTCGATATCGCCGCCGTGGTCGTGATCTCCCTCTTGAACGGGCAGGTGGATTTCGACGATGCCGAGTTCCGACAACTTTTTGAGTTCGCCGGCTTCGCTGACCGCATCTCCGTTATCGACCCACATACGGAGGTCGTTGAGCTCAGAGCCCATGATGACGCCGTCACCGTCTTTGTCAAAGAGTTTGGAGAGCTTATCAAAACCGCTTGCATAAGCTTGGTTACCATCTTTGTCGAACTCGCTCATCAATTCGCTGGCCATTGTAATGCGGCCATCTTCGTTGTGGTCCCAAACCAACATGCCGTCGCCGTTACCAGCGAGCCACTGGGTGCGTTCGCGGTCTTCTCGGTATCCGAAGAAGTATGTCGGGTTTGCACCACCGACCCATTCGCCGACCCATTCTCCACTCGGATCTTTGATTTTCGCTCGACTGCCCTTGCTGGGGTCTTCTTGCCAATTTCCGTCTTTGCCGATCTTAATGTCCGGTCCGTCATCGTACTCGGCCACGCCCCGCGGAACGGCAGGGGCTCCCATGCCTGGACGGTAGGTGAGACTCTTTTTCTCCCAAGAGGCCTTGTCGGGATCCATATCGAAGAGAACCATGTCGCCTTCTACGGATGTGATACCCAAATCGTCTTCGGTATATCCGCCATCGCTGATCATGGTGGCAACGAGTTTTAATCCGCCAGCCGTGATGGTAATGTCTTTGTCGCTTTGACTGTGTTTGGGCTCCAGTGGTGCCCACGGTGCATCATTAACGCGGCTTTCAACACCGATCTTCCAGCGGCCGGAAGAGTTGATTTCCGATTTTGCACCGGCGGTTGCCGAATGGTCTCCACCACCGATATTGGCGTTGGAGATGATGTATCGCGTGGGGGTTTCCGGAACCTCTATAACCTTCACTTCATAAATACCCGCTGGCAACTCAACGGCGTTTTTCGCGACGGGACCCCCTTTGACTTCTGCTTTGCCATCCATGTTGAGGTCAAAGATCAGCGGGTCGCGTGGCACTTGCGTGGTTTTGCTTTGGGAAGCCGTCAGTCCGTCTTGATCGGTGAGGGTCAAACGGTGGGTTATGGTGGCGTTGGGAACGCGATTTTTGACGTACCACTTCTTGCTGAATGTTTCGCCGGTTTTGGTTTCGTGGAAGTTCCCGTTCTTGACGTTGCCATGAGAAGAACTGACGTTGAGATCCCATTTGAGAGTGTTGTTTGGACTATCTGGATCGTCACCGCGTGCATTGAGCGCAATGGTTCCACCCGAGCCTCTGAGTCGATTGGGTACGGTAAATTGCGTGATTTTCGGCGGTTCAGGATTGACGCCTTCGAGGCGGTCTATCGCAGAGGTTGAGGCTCCGAACGGATCGCGTACGACAAGGCTGAGCTGGTACTGATCACCGGCTTGGGCGTTGTTGGCCACTTGGAGACCACCGAGGGAGAGGGGGACTTTGTGCGCGGTAACCGCATCTCCGCTTTGATCTACGCCAGGGCCTGACCAGATCCAATTCCACGTCAAGTCCATTTGCTCGAAGTCACTGCCCATGACGTTGACGTTCAAGGAGTCGCCGGGGAAGGGGTTGCGCTTGTTGAAGTGAATCGAGTCAATCGTTGGCGGTTTGTTCTCGTTGGTCGCTGCGCTTTGCGCATCTTCCGTGTCAAACCACGCCTCAACGGTTTTGCCCTCAATACGAACCACGTCCTTTTCGGTTCGCCAACCGGTCGTGTCGATGACATAGACGGCGAGGAAGTCGCCGGGGACGTTGAGATTGTTGAAGCGCTGGTTGAGAACCTGCTCTGCGTAGGGCTGAACGTCCTGCCAGTTTACGGCCAAGATTCCATCGATGGTGGGGACTTTTCCACCGCTGATATCGTCGAGGTACATTTCGGCGATCATATCGTTTAGGTTCGGCATGCTTTGGTTGAGGAGTTGCTCTGCTGACGAACGCTCATCTTCCGATGGGAGTCGTACGCGAAGGTCGGTTTCAATTTCCGTTCCGGCGCGGTCTTCTTCGGCTTTGCCTCGGCTTTGGTACTTTAGAAGGCTGATCTCTTGGCGCGGTGCCGGTATGGTCACCTCGGGGATTTCGATATCCTCGATTTGGTCATCGATACCGTCGATCTTGTCAATATATTCGTGTTCGTCGAGCTTAATGACGAAGTGTGTAACATGGATGGAGTCGTGCTCGATAGCCCAAGCGGCCGTTCGGCTGTGGATGCGCAAGGATAGGTCACGCTCAACATCTTCGCGCGTGATCTCGAAGGGATTGAGTCCGTCGTCGAGCTTTTCTCGCAGCGTCTCCAATTCATCGCGTAAGCTCTCGAGTGCGGCGGCGTGATCGCTGCTGGTTTGCTGGAACAAGACGAAGATGTCTTGGCCGAATGCCTTTTTGTATTCCGCTGCATACTGGGTGATGAAGGCGAGTCGGTCGGAGTCTTTGAGGGTTCCGTTGGATTGGTTGAGCAAGGACTGGAGCGCTTCCAGAATATTGACCTTTACGCTTTGCCGCTGAATTAGAAGCTTGATCGAGCCGATGTTGTTTAGAATTTCCGCGTCGCTCATATCGTCTTTGCGCGGTATATCGCCATTGTGGATGCCATCGCGTACGCTAAAGAAGACGCCGTCGAGCTCTTCTTCGTGTACCGTATCCATCTCTTTGTGGTACATCTCCGCATCTTCAAGTCGTTGTGGATAGAAGTGGACATCGCTGTCGATCTCAATGCTTCCGCTAACCGAGCGATCGACAGCGTCTTCTCCAGGAGGTACCGGATCGGGTGGGAGAACGGGGTCGGGATCGGGTATGGGCTCCGGTGTGGGGGTAGGCGTGGGAAGAGGTGTAGGTACGGGCTCTGGTGTAGGTACGGGCTCAGGCGTGGGTGTGGGTTCTGGTGTGGGCGTCGGTGCCGGTGTAGGTACGGGCTCAGGTGTGGGTGTGGGTGTGGGAGCGGGCGTCGGTGGTGGCTCGGCCATATCACAGCCCTTCTTGCGACCTTCATCGCGTCCTTTCTTAACAAAATGCTCGGCGCCCGAACCGTACTTACCATTCATAACGAGATGGGCAACGTCTGGATAGCAGTCTAAGTAGCAGAACTCGTCGAATTCGTGTGGTTTACCGGTATACTCCGGACTGCGACCTTCGGAGATTCCGTGTGTGCGGTAATGCTCT
>JAYYRF010000068.1:0-3323 GCA_036127535.1 Myxococcota bacterium
GCTGGTGATCGCACACCGTGGAGCTTCTACAACGGCACCCGAAAATTCACTGGTTTCAATCGAACAGGCAATTATCGCGGGTGCAGATTTGATCGAGTTTGATTACTTTCGAGCAGACTCAAACAAAATGTATGTGATTCATGACGCGGTATTCGAAAGCAAAGAGGTGTACCAATTATCCGAGACTGAATTCCGAGCCCTGAATACATCCTTTCCAGAGCGACATCTCGATGCCTATTCTCGCACTTCTCCCCCGTTAATAGAGGAAGCGATAGAGTCGAGTATACAAGGAAGTGTTACCCTGATTTAGTATAAGGCAAGGCCAAACCAGGATAAGGAGCGTTCGAGGAGCGATGCGGATGCTTTAATCCGTTTGTTGGAAGAGAGAGGGTGGTTGGGGCGAGTCGTCGTTCAATCCTTTGACTATGCCTTTCTCGTGCGTTGTCGACAACGCGTACCCAAGCTTCAGATCGGTCTTTTGATTGGCTCCCCCAAGTATTTCGATGTTCTCGCTGACGTGGTGGAAGAGTTACAACCACAGGTGATCGCATGGGGACGTGCTCGCATGACCCCCCAACGAATTGCACAAATCCGAGCGCACACCCAGGCCAAAATATGGGTTTGGTACTCAGGGCAAGATAAGAAAAACGATCCCGGATACGCTTTGGCAACGTTAAAAATTGGTGTCTCTGGTATTATTACGGATCATCCGGGCGACACCCGCGCATTGCTCGATTGGTATCAACGAAATCGCTGAATCACGACTTCAATGACGTATGAAAAAACAAGATGCCCGTCCTTCGTTTGGATTGTGCTTAGATAAAGAAGTGAATTGAAGTCGTTCATGGTATGTTCTATCCATGTGATCAATTCGATTATCAAAGGAGAAGTCCCATGGCAGATACATTATTCGTAGCCGAACATCCACTTATACAACACACATTGAGTATAATGCGCAACAAGGATACATCGACGGCCTCTTTTCGCAGGCTTCTCGTAGAAATCGCTATGTTGCTCGGATATGAGATTACCCGAGATCTTCCCTTGACGTGGAGGGATATACAGACACCGCTTACGAATATGAAAGCCCCTTATTTGGAAGGCAAAAAGGTTGTGGTCGTGAGTGTTTTGCGCGCGGGGCAAGGGATGGTAGACGGCATGCTTCAAATTCTCCCCTCTGCCCGCGTGGGGCATGTGGGTTTATATCGCGATCCCAAAACGCTAGAGGCGGTTCAATATTACTTCAAAATGCCCAGCCAAATGGAGGACAGAGATGTGATCATTGTCGATCCAATGTTGGCTACCGGACATACGGCGGTTCATGCCATCCGTCTCGTTAAGGAAACCAAGCCGAGATCCATTAAATTTATGTGTTTGTTGGCTGCACCCGAAGGCGTCCAAACCTTACACGATTCACACCCCGATGTTACGGTTTACACGGCAGCGGTAGACAGTCATCTCAACGAAAAAGCATACATTGTTCCCGGTTTGGGGGACGCGGGTGACCGGATCTACGGAACGAAGTAATCTACTGATCAGAGAGGTACTGTAATGGTGCCTGAATTGCGAATTGTATCGCACCGGGTTCAAAAGGAGAACGGAGCTTAACCGCTTTTAAAAGCTGTGTGAACGGTTGCGTCCCGCCGAGTTTGCACAACGAGCGATACCGTTTCATCGCATCATCGCGATCTTGCTCTGCTATACTCCAAAATTGCAGGGCACAAGTCTGCGCAAGAAAATAATCGATGTAGTAGAACGGTCGTATATACAAATGTCCTTGCCGTTGCCAAAAACGACCAGAACCAAAGTAGGGGAGATCTTCGTATTTTCGATGGGGTAAATAACGTTGCTCCACGTCTTTCCACATTTTGGCGCGATCTGCCGGTGTCGCGTCCGGATTTTCGTACACCAAATGCTGGAATTCGTCAATGGCCACTCCATATGGAATAAAAATCAACGCGCGTTCCAAGTGACTCTGTATGAAACGATCCGTGTCCTCTTTAAAAAAGAGATGCATCCAAGGATAGGTTAGGAACTCGAGGCTCATTGAATGAATTTCCGCGGCCTCCATCGTCGGCCAGATCAGATCGCTTAGCGGGACATCTTTAGATTGGTAACATTGGAAGGCATGTCCGCATTCGTGGGTGAAGACCCGAACATCTCCTTGTGTGCCGTTGAAGTTTGCAAATATGAACGGTGCTCCTTGTGAAGAGAACAAGGCACAATATCCTCCTCTCGACTTATTCTCTCTGCTTTTGAGATCCATCAGACCTCTCTCTCGCATCATCGAGAAGAAGGAACCAAAGTCATCGCCCATTTCAGAAAACATGATTTGCGCTTGTTCAAGCATCCAATCATGCGTGCCTTTGGGCTCGATTTCTCCTTGGGGATCCATAAGGCCTTCATCATAGAACTGGTAGCTATCTACACCGAGCCTTTGAGCGCGCTTGTCTAAAATATTCTGTGTGATGGGCAGGAGGTCATTCGCAATCTGCCTACGGAATTCCGCCACATCCTCTTTGTCATAGTCTGTGCGAGAAAGTTCTGCATAGGCCATTTCGGTATAGGATGCATAGCCCATATCCAGCGCCATTCGATGACGCAGTTTCACCATTTGGTCATAGATGTCATCCAAGGTGTCCGCATGACGCTCAAAGGCTTTGTCTTGCGCGATGCGCGCTTCCTTTCGGGTGCTTCGATCAGAAGAACTGTAAAAAGGGCTCATGGTACTAAGGGTGCGTTCTTTTCCGCGGAATGGGATTTTGGTTTGTGAAAGCAGCGCGGTGTAGCGGGATATGAGCTTGCTCTCTGAACGCTTGTTATCGATGATCTTGGTATCAAATGCCTGCAGACTTAGTTCCCAGCGGTCAAAAAGATTTTTGCCGAATCGCGTTTCAAGATTCTTTCGGTAAGGAGAACGGAGGATATTTTTGATGATCTTTTGCTTTTCTCCTTTGATGACGGGGGACAAAGAGTCGTAGAAGTCCTTCTCTTTCTTTGCGTGCTTATCGGCCGTGTTTTGTGAGAAATGGACATACGATATGCTTCCGTAGTCATCCCATTCTTTTTGGTGCTGATCCCATTTTCGCAAAACTTCGACTTGTTCTTCAACATCTTCGGCATTTTGGAAATCTTTCAGAACACGGTTTACGGAATGCTCGACCTCTTCCGCGCTTAGGCGGCGGTACGGGAATTCAGAAAAGTGTGTGGACATGCTATACCCCTGTTTGTGTACAACATACCCCAAATCTTCTACTACAGAAGTGCGCACATCCGTTTGACGATAGATGTTTCCAAAGTGGCACCGTCAAGTTTCAACTGTT
>JAYYRF010000069.1:0-4742 GCA_036127535.1 Myxococcota bacterium
TTAAATTTTGAAGGCTTTTTGAAAGAATCTTATCGATATATGGGTCACGGTTTTGCAAAATTTAGCCTTAGGCTTGCCATTCGATTTGTCACTTCTCTCATATGCTTCTATGATGGTATCCAAATACGGAGAAACCGATGATATTATTAACCCTTTTGTTGGGCTGCCAAAAAGAAGACATCTGCGATCGAATCGAAACCGATACGGCTGATTCCGTTGCGATCGCGGAACCCGAAACACCCCCCGAACCCGAAGAGCCAGCAGAGGATTTTTCCATGTGGGAAAATGCAGCCTTGGAGATTCTTTCCCCCGCAGCCGGCCTTGTGATTGAACTCGACGCCCCCCAAATCTTTGAGGCGGCCGTTTTGGATTCCGATGGGGAACCCATGGAGTGGGACGACATCACTTGGACGACCGACGTCTCAGAGGAATGGACGTTTGACGGTGCCTCCTTTGAAGACAATACTCTGCCGGCCGGTCAGCACACCTTTCGCGCGGAAACCATCTTGCCAAATGGAGATCGTCTCGTATACGCGCTGGGCGGAATTAAGGTACAGCATCCCTTTGCGGGCACCTATAGCGGAACAACCACAATCAACGCAACCTTTCCCGTCGGTGGCGGCAATACAACAACGGTGAGTTGTGCGGGTGCAGCCACCCTAACCGTCAATTTAGAGGGAACCGCCGCTACCGGTTCGAGCGCTTGCATATTGAACTTGCTCGGCACCGATCAAGAGACCTACTACAACTTTGAGGTCGAGATTAGCGAAACAACACTGGGTGGACTGGCCATTGCAGACTTGGGAATCACACAACGAGATTTTCCTCTTACCGGTGAAATCGATGAAGAGACGATGACCGCCACTTGGGCGGATACGGTGTACGGCTTTATCGAGGTCGACGGTGCCTTTGACCTACAGCGGGTTTCATACTAAGAACGATACCGATACTCCAAACCTCAATTCTTTCACCACTCGCATCGCAAAAATAAATCCATCTTCTGTGAAACAGTATATGATAACTCTGATAGAAAATGTCGGAGAGAGATATGAGTGGTGGACTATTAATCACATTACTGCTTGGCTGCGGAGAGAAAGCAACCGAAACCGAAACCGAAACCGTCATCGAAGACTTCGACGGAGACGGCTTTACGGGAGACGAGGACTGCAACGACAACGATGCTTCTATATACCCTGAAAACGAGGAGATCTGCGACGGAGTGGATAACAATTGCGACGGAAACGTCGACGAAGAGGTGACCGACGCTTACTACGCGGATTCCGACGGTGATGGATATGGAAACCCTGACATCTCGATCGAAGCGTGCTCACTACCGGACGGCTTTGTAAGCAACGGTTCCGACTGCGATGATACGGAAGAGAGCGCCTACCCTGGCGCAGACGAGATATGCGACGGTATCGACAACGACTGCAACGGCGAAATCGATGAAGGCATCGGTGAAGAATTCTACGTCGATAACGACGGTGATGGATTTGGCGACGACACACAACCAATGGTAAGTTGTGGACTCGATAGCGGTCTGGCATCTGTCGGCGGAGACTGCAACGACAACGATGTTGACATCCACCCGCTAATAGACGAAAGCTGTGACGGCATCGACAACAACTGCGATGGTGACATCGATGAAGGAGTGCAAATACTGTACTACTATGACGGAGACGAGGATGGGTACGGTGATGAAGACACCATCATAGAAGCCTGCGAGCAACCGGCGGAATACGTCATCATCTCCGGAGACTGCGACGACGCGGATACCTTGGTCTATCCCGAAGCCGAAGAGTTTTGCGACGGAAAGGACAACGACTGCAACGGAAATACCGATGAAGGGGAAACCAGCGATTCACCCACATGGTATGAAGACGGCGATGAAGATGGATTCGGCGATCCAACCAGCATGATGAAGGCCTGCAACCAGCCCAGCGGCTACATTACCGACAACACGGACTGCAACGACAATGACGAGGACACCAATCCAGGTGCCGCAGAGGAGTGTAACGGGAGCGACGATGACTGCGACGGCGATATCGACGAAGCGGGTGCCATTGGGGCAAGTACATGGTACGAAGACGCCGATGAAGATGGATTCGGCGACGCGAACAGCAGTACCGATACCTGCAACCAGCCCGCTGGGTATGTTTCCGATAATACAGACTGCAACGACAACAACGAAGACGCAAACCCCAATGCGGTAGAAATCTGCAACAGTAAAGATGATGACTGCGACGGAGACACCGATGAAACGGGAGCGATCGGCTCCACTACCTGGTACGAAGATGTCGATACCGACGGATACGGGGATTTGAACAGCACGGTAGAGACTTGCAATCAACCCAGCGGATATGTTTCCGATAATACAGACTGCAACGATGATGATATCGATACGAATCCGAACGCCGTGGAGGAATGTAACGGGAGCGACGATGACTGCGACGGCGATATCGACGAAGCAGGTGCCGTTGGGGCAAGTACATGGTATGAAGACGGAGATGAAGACGGATTCGGCGATCTCAACCGTACCATGGACGCATGTAATCAGCCGAGTGGATACGTCTCTGACAGCACGGACTGCAATGACAACGACGAAGACGCAAACCCGGATGCCACTGAAATTTGCAACGGCAAGGATGATAATTGCGATGGCAACACGGACGAGGGAAGTGCAGGAGGCACCTACTATATCGACCTCGACGAAGATGGTTTTGGAGATCCGGACGTCTCTTTGCAAAGCTGCAACCAACCAACCGGGTATGTCGCCAACGGCGACGACTGCGACGACGGTGACGGCGGCTCGACCTTTGTCGATATCGATGCGGACTGCGACGGTATTGAAACCGACTCCGATTGCGATGACAACGATATAACCGAACAGGCCTATGGCTCCAACGCGTCCTGTGCCGGTGCAGACTGCGCCGATATCTTACTCCAAAATCCAACCGCAACCGATGGCCTGTACTGGATCGAACTCAACAACAGCGAAACCGAAGTCATCTGTGATATGACCACCGAAGGGGGCGGCTGGACAATCCTGCAGCACGATACGGTCAACAACATCATGACGGGTGCATACGGAACACCGTCCCTCACAACCGGCTGGTCGATGGACTATATGGCATCGGGTACCGACTTCGGCAACATACAAGTCAATGACTTCTTCATCGAAGTAGAAAACGCAACGATGGGTGTAATTGAAAACGTGACGCTGTTTGGACAAACCCAAAGGCCAACCTTGTCCTATATCTTTGACGGAAGCACCTTTGACAACTGGACATGCGACAGCGACAGTCCATCATCTGCCGGGTGCTATATCACCGATGGAGACGGGCGCCACTGGGGACGTTGGGTGAACAATACCAGCGGATGTTGTCTCGGTGCGTCCGGCTGGTGGTACTACTCTCACAACGATACCGAAACCCTCAACTACGGGGTTTGCCAGAGTGGCTATCCAAACGGCCTAATCTCGACATCTTCGACAGCCCATAACGGGTGTACATCCGGATATTATACCAACTTCAGCACCGGAACCCAAGTCGTTCGCATCGGCTACCGCTAGGAGAAACACATGAAATATACCCATCTATTATTGATTTTCGCATTCGCCTGCCGTAACGCAGATGTAAAAGACGAGGAGGCCGATGTCGCCGTCGATGCGGACGGTGACGGTTTCTCTTCGGCGGAAGACTGTAACGATACCGACTCGACCACCTATCCCGATGCGGAAGAGATCTGCGACGGGGTGGATAACAATTGTGATGGAGACATCGACGAATCCGTTCTTCTCTCTTTTTATGTAGATGCAGACGGTGACGGGTTTGGAAGTGAAAATACCGTTTTAGAGGCGTGTGAAGTCATCGAAGGCTTCGTAGAAAACAGCGACGATTGCGACGATACCCGCGCGGAGATTCATCCGGATGCAGATGAAATCTGCGATGGTCTCGACAACAACTGCAACGGAGATACCGATGAAGGTCTCCTTCAAACCTACTATGTCGATGCAGACAACGATGGATTTGGCAACCCCGAACTGGAAGTAGAATCCTGTGAAGCAGAACAAGGACTCTCTCTTCTCGATGGGGACTGCGATGATCAAAACGACGACATCCATCCCGATGGAATCGAAATGTGCGACGAGGTCGACAATAACTGCGACGGAACGATTGACGAAGGGGTCACGGCCACATTCTACGTCGATTTTGACGGTGACGGGCACGGTGATGAAAACCAGTCCATCGAAGCCTGCAGCGCACCAGAAGGTCATGTTACCGTCGCCGGAGACTGTAACGATATCGAGTATTACGTCAATCCACAAATGATCGAGTATTGCGATACGGTCGATAACGACTGCGATGGCGATATCGATGAGAGCGGTGCCATTGGCGAGACCACTTTTTATGCCGACCAAGACGAAGACGGCTTCGGAGATCCGGAAGACACGGTTCTGTCCTGTTCGCAACCCCCGCAATACACAACCGACAACAGTGATTGCGACGACAACGACAATGACGTACACCCTGGAGCAGATGAATACTGCAACGGGGACGATGCAGACTGCGATGGCTTGACGTACGAAAATGACTCCGTCGATGCCACAACATACTACGCGGATCAGGACGAAGACGGTTTTGGCGATGCAAACAATACGACGCTCTCTTGTGCGCTGCCCCCGCAATACACAACCGACAGCAGTGATTGCGACGACAACGACAACGATGCATACCCAGGAG
>JAYYRF010000070.1:0-7554 GCA_036127535.1 Myxococcota bacterium
TTTGAAAAGACTTTATTATGGAGAACAAGTTTTGAAAATGCCCGCCCAATAATCCACCCATCTTCCTTTCAAAGGCATTGTCTTTTGCCCTTAGTTCCCCAACGCAATCATCCCATGAGTCTTTATTCAGTATCGTTTGGATTAAAAAAACCACATCGTTGTAGCCATTATAGAGATTTATGTAATTCGAAACAGAAATCTTCTGATTGCCATTTCGAATCAAATCTCGGATGGCCTCCTCGTCTTCTGGATGGACCGTACCCGCTTTAAGATTTTCATAAAAAACCGGATACTTCTTTATTTTGGCTGAAAGCCGCAACTCAACGGTGTGCGCCCCTTTGTACTTCTTTTCAAGCCGATTCCACAAATCCGGATACAAACCCTTCAAATACGGAACCGTCCACGTCTGCGTATTCAGCTCTTTTGCAATATCGACCGCCATACATTCTCCAAAGTTCACTTGTTCTGAAGATTTTAACAATACCAGAATCGAACCGCAAAACGCCTAGAAACTACAAGTAGGCTGCACATAGAGATTGTCAAAGCGGTGATAATTGACACAGTACCCGGTGGTTCCGGTAAATCCGATGTACCCGCCTTTAAAATTGAGCGGCGGAACGGTTCCGGTAATAATCGACGTTCCATCCATCGATGTTTCCACGCTGGTTCCTTGAATCTCTACGATGACCTCATGCCACAAGTTGTCTTCTAAATCCGAAATTTCCGCATACAAATAGTGGGTGTTTTGGTCACCGTTGAGCATAATCCCAACGTGATCCTCTTCCGTGGGATCGGAGCCGGAATTGTACCATGTATCAAACTCGATGTGAAAGGATTGGGTCGCGCATACACCACCGTCACAAGCCGTACCGAACGGACAATCCATGTTGGTCGTACAACTCAATCCGGAATACGCATAGCCCAAACCACCACCGGTTGAGGTATTCGCCAGCAACTCGGCGAGTTCCTCCGCTGTATTGGTTTTGTAGATGCTGACCGCAAAGCCGTCAGCATCGCACTGTGTAGGGGTACATGAAACATCAGGCTCGTCGCACTGTCCGGTCGATATGTCGAATTTGATCTTGAGGTTTCCGGGCTGCAGCTCTTGCCCCGTGTAGAATATCGCACCCTTTTTATATTGTACGTTGCCCGTCATTTCGAGCCAGCCGCGGCTGTCGCGATACGCGTCGCGGTGCAAGAGCCAGTTGTTGGTGTCGATGTCGTCTTCAAAATCATCGATCAACTGCCATCCGCAAACGCCAACCTGCACCGCTGCGGCATCCATCTCCCCCGAAGCGGCGGTGACTTTTACATAGACGGTATGGGTACCCGCGGTTAGGCTGTTGCTCGTCAAGGATACGCTCGAGACCTCCGGGAGATCTTCGACGTACAAAATACCATCGACGTCGCTTTCCCAAAGTACCGTATAAGGACCATGCTCGGCTGGTGCCCCCTCCACTTCGGCTTGAAAGACGATGTCTGTGCCTTCATCAAATTGCGACTGGGTATTGGGGGAAACAAAACGTACTTCCGGGGAGAGCGGTGTTGGTTCCGGCTCGGATTCCGGCTGTGTCTCCGGCTGTGTCTCCGGTTCAGAGACGACCGCGCTGTCCTCTGTGACGGCGCTGTCTTGGTTGAGGTTGATAACAGTTTTTCCGGATGTAGAACATCCATACAAATAGGTAAGTATAAGCATGCTTTTCTCGGACGGATTTTCGTAAATATAACTAGAATCGTATCCTAAAAAAAAAGGAAAACGCAGAATATTTTGAATCCATTTTCACATCGTGCGTATGGGGTGAAGGGGGATACTATGTTTATCGTTTTTACATCGCTGCTCGGTTGTCTTGAAATTGAAAGCCAAACCCTTCGCATTCGGCTACCATCACAATGGGATGAAAGCCAGGGGATTGCGACCGGGACGGAATTTGAAGCATCCATCCAATCCAATGAATTGGAGCTCAACCTCGTACCGGAAGATCCCGAACAACTGCAAGAGATTGGAGAGAATCGATTTGTCGCACAGCGAGAAGGCCATACCCGGATTTTGGCGATAGATGACATGGGAAACGTACATGCAGAGCAGACCATCGAAATCGTTCGTCCAGTAAGCATCAGGTTGGGAATGCCCTCCGCCCAAAACCGAAACAGTATGATGCTGTACTCCAATTCGCAGGTTCATCTACCGATTCAGATGTATGACTCTCATGGACGAAGTGTTTTTCACAACGACAGTCTCACACTTGAGATACACCAAAACACCGGTTTCGAGCATCGGATTGAGGATCAAGTCATTCAGCTTTCCGGCGGGGAAAGCGGTGCCAGTATCTTCCAAATACATGGCCGGGATATCGCCTCAGACCTGTACTTTATAGACCTTGTCGCGGAGCCATCCATCCGCTCTCTACTGGTGAAAACCAGTCAAATCGACCAGGACTGGACGAATGTGACGGCCCATTTGACCTTGGACAACGGGCGTACACTCTACGGTTATCCGGTATCTTTTGAATCCGAAGCCCCTATCCGCCAAATCTCCCATCAAGAGATCGCCATACAGCTGTCAGAAAGCGGACCGGTACCACTAAGGATCTCTGCCCAAGATCAGGTTGAAGTGGTTATTTTCGAGGACTAGCAACGGAGAATATCTCGACGAAGCAGCGCCTCTTGTTGGTTTAGGAAGGAAGAAAACTGTCTCGCCTTGAACTTACTATCAAAGCAAAGGGATTCAAACAGCAAACGCGCCAGTTCAAACCAATATACAGGATGGAAATCGTCTTGGGTGATGGACTGATGGAGCAAGATATACACAGCTTGGTTCAGATTCTCTCGATCGTCTCGCGGGAAGAGCTGTACGATCTCCAAGATAGCAATGGCCAAATCGACAAAATCCAATCCACAAAATCTCTCCTCTTTCAAACCCGTCAAAACCTGACGAACATCGGCTTCACCGCGCTGAAACTCCTCGAGGTAGACCAAGTAACGAATACATAAGAGCTTACGAAGATAATAATAGAACCGATCTTCTCCTGCTTCCCTTTGAAACAACGCTCGGAACGGTTCGGTGAACGAACCAGGATCCGGAAGTTTCAAGCAGTATGAGGTCGCTCGAGAAAAAAGACAAAGAGACCTCTTCTCGTCTACCGTTTCGTTCAAAAGCCCACATAAACATTCCTTGAGGAGCTGCCAGTCCTGCTTATCAACAAGCGATTTCATACCGTCTATCAACGGTTCTTCTACTGCGCCTTGCGGAAACCAACGCGAGAAGGAGTCGTCCAAGAGGGAGTCAAAGGATTGATATCGGCGAAAGCAAAGATAATCAAATATCTTCTGCTCCAATCGCTCCTCTGCACGGGGTTCTGCGCCTTGGATATATCCCCGAACACGATGATGTTCATTCAAAAGCTCGTTTTGATTGAGTATCGCAATCTCTGCCCCTTCGACATCCCGTAGATTAAACCGCTCCGCATAGGATAAGAGCACCAGCTTCATAAATTCACCCAAACGGGTTTCGGTGTATGACTGGAGGAATGCAAAACCGTAGCTCAACCGCTCCCGATGACTGTCTCTGTCACGCGGTTGTTCCTGATATTGAAGCGACGAGAAAATCACGCTTGGAAAGTCTTGTAGACGCAGTCCACGATCCGTTAGAATCGCCAAAGCGGCCTCTCTTTTCTTTTCCAGCAATCTCTTATCGGACGTCATGGTGAAGAAATACCGATGCATGAGCCACCAAATCTTGATGGGTACGGAGTGCAAAGGTACTTGTTCCAGCTTCGTCTGCAGAGAGAGCAAAAACGCTCCGTCCAAAGATGCGGGACGGGAAAAAAAAGAGCCATACGCCGTATTCCGAAACAACGAGTACCGACCGCTGAGAAGAACGACCTCCGTCAAAACGGGTATATATTCCTTGTGATCAGAGGGAATTGCAAATAGCAATCGCTCCCAACTCTCGAGCCTCCCCTTCTCTTGCACGACCAGCGCACCGAGTTCTTGTAATTTTTGCTGTGAATGAATGGTTCTATCTATCCGCTCAACGGACTGTTTCTTTGGTAGACCGGACTGTTCAGCGCTTTGCCCGCTCACACGCTCTCGTCGACTGTCACGCTTGGATGCTTTGGGATAAAAGGCTCGATAGGAAGCAAGAGATCGCAGACGATGCGCCGACAGGCTTTGAAGGGGATTCAAATTTTCTTGGTTCGTAGAAACCGAATAGAAAATCCATCGTCTCAATGGCTTGAAGTGATGATTGAAGAGGAGTATACGCTGCTGCTTGGGTAAGACTACATTGATTTTATCGCGTTGGATTCCGTCTAAAAGCCGAAGCAGCTTTCTTTGCGGAGGATATATCCGTAGATTCGACGGCACAAAAAGGTGTTCCAATCTTGTTCTCTCGAGCGGAATTCCAAAGGGAAGAGTTCCCCGAACCAAAATCCATCGCTTCTGTCCTTCGACTTCCGCAAAGAAGTAGTCGTCATAAAAGGCCTCATCGAGTTCTTGTAGATATTCTCGCAAATCGCCCCAATCTTTCTCTTCCAAGAGAACATACGAGGCGGCCGATGTGCTCCCCTCTTGAAAACGAATCGAAAGCGACACCATAAAATGCGCGTCTTCTAAGACACGAAGACCTGCATCCGCAGAAAGGACGTCATCGACCTGAAAAAAAGGACGCAGATTTTTCCAAACGGGCTTGGACTCCAAAACGGCGAAGCGTTCCCTACCGCAGAGAAGCATAGGTAACCCACAAGGAAGAGTCTCCAGCGGATGTCGCCAAAATGGGGGAAGCCAAACGCCATTTTTTTGTCGAAGAAAGCAAAGAGACACATCTTCCGCAAAAAATAAACTGGGATTCTCTATCCACAAAGCGATGTACGACCCCCTCTCTCTTGAAGCCGGATCATTATATATTCTCCACTCCACCTCTAAATCCGCTTGACGGATATTTTGTGCAAAGTACAGATGTTGTATACACCACGAATATGCGGCTTTGCGGTCACTGAAGAGAACCAACGCCTCATCTTGGGGCGCGCTCTCCGCTTTGTGTGGCTTGAGAATATCCCAATATTGGTCGATCGGATAAATCCGGTGGGGTAAGACGCACTCGCTTTTGGTCGAAAGAAGAGCATCGGTCTCATAAACATACAAACGCGCGTTCCCCGAGAGGGATACGGTTTCACGGGCGATCACATCCGAAACGTCGGCAAAACGAATGGACATCTAACGACCACTTCGGGAAAAATGCTGATAATCCTTTGCACTTCTCCAGTTTCCTCCCCACTTCCATCCAATATCAGAGAAATATTGAATGATGGGGTCTCCCGAACGAATCATCCCTTCTCGGTAATTACTTCTATCGACATAAAGATTTGCATTCTTCGGATCAAAACGCTTCCCCTTAACCCAAGGATTCCATTTTGGATTGATATCGATGGCCAATCCATAGCTGTGTTCTGACCATTTTTGGGTACCCTTTACCACGCGGCAGTTCAGTGCGGATGTGTTGTTGTCCTCCATGGAGAGGCGATCAGAACCGCCATAGTTCTCAACACCTTGCATTTTATGGACGGGGAAGCGGATCTCATAGAGTTTTTGGAAGACTTGACTTACATGATGCGCAACGGAAGCCGCCACGACCAATTCCCCTTTCTTAACCGTGCCATCCTCTGTCCAGTGAAGCAGATGAACCTGACGCAACTCATCGATCGGCACCGGACAGCTCGGCTCCCATGCGCCCTTCATTAACCGCTTTTTGTGGTCAGGAGAGATGATATCGATGCGAGATGAGAATGTAGGGAAACAGCCCTTCTCGACGCATTGACAAGCTTGGAATTGAGAAGAGCAACTCTCTTTATCGAGATAGAGTGGCTCGACGGCATGTACAAGTGGCAACGTGAAAATTAGCACCTACGTCTCCCGTTTTATCTAGCCTAACACTTCAAACTTGGAAAAACGAACGATTCAATGTCAAATACATTGTTTTTCAAGAGTGCGAAAGGAAAGGCAAACCGACAACCACTGACGTGCCCGCGTTCATCACAGCGGCTGATCTTTGGTGATGAACATACGATGCATCTGGAGCAAAAAGAGCACCTATGGCTGTAGATTTTGAGCAATGCGCAATCCCAAATTTCCATCTCGAACCGTAGGGTAAAAGCTTCCTCTCCGATAGAGAGGAGATTCATCGGCTGGATCGAACCAACCACCACCCCGGTTGACACGCTCAACCACCACGGTTGGCTCTTCGATGTCAACGGCATCTTCCTTGGATTCTCCGTGAAAGATTAGCGGTGGTATCCCCAGCAACGCTCGACGCTGATTTTCTTTGTCCAAGGCTTCTGGGGTCATTTTAGGACGTATTAATTCTTCTCGAGGAGGGTTCGGCGCGTCCGATGCCACTCCTTCGTACGGTTCCGCTAGATTCCAACACCACTCGTCAACGTTTCCATTGAGATCGTACAAACCACTGGGAGCACCATTTTTTTGCATAACGGCATGCGTTCTTTGTTGGGAGTTTTCTCGGAACCACCCCACATCGGTGGGATTGGTTGCCCCAGCAAAATCCAAGTTGTTCTTATGCCGAGCGGCGGCCTCCCATTCTTGCTCTAAAGGAAGCCGAAATCCGTTTGCTGCCCGATTCCAACTGACTTCCGTCACTTCAAATCCGTCCCGGTCTTCTGTGTATTCGCCGAGTTGATAACACGGGGTCAACCCTTTTTTCTCGGAAAGAGCATTACAAAATCTCAACGAATCGTACCAAGAGATATGCTCAACGGGACGGGACGCACCAATGTGGCGTGAGGGATTTTTATCCATTACCCATTCGTATAAAGCTTGGGTAACCGCATAACGCGCCAATTGAAACGGCTTCAAAGAGATCTCGTGTCGCGGGTAGGATGATGATTCAGGGTTGTTGTTCCCAATCATGCAAGAGTCCATTTGAAAGGGAATCATTTCGATCGAAACATCCAATAAGCGTTTACGATCACTCTCCGACAAGTCACCAAACGCTATCTGCTCGTAGCGGAGTAACCAACATGCCTTCAGACCACCAGACTCGAAAATACGATGAAACAGATGTCCTCGCGGAAACGCTTGTAGAGAACTGTAAAATACATTTTGAATATCTAGCGGCGGAGCCGTACGTCCTTTCCAACGTATGATATTATCTGAACCAACATCAAATATCTCGGTCAGGGCATGTGTCCAACCCTTCTCTTTTAGTTGACGAATAGCGGACATGGCATTGTCGCCCATCAGATCTTTTCGAATCTGCAGCCAATGATCTTTTTGATGCTGGCTCTTCTTACACTCAACACGCCAACGTTCGGCATCTTTTTTCCATTGCTCATGAACGGTTGTCATAGATTTTCCGGTATCTCCAAAGAGTTATTTATAACATAATTAATTCAAAAAAAGGGAAGTAAACCGTGGGATTTCTTAATTTTTCGTACTCGGCGAAAAAGAGAAAATAAACTGGTTAAATTAAACATGTTTTGGAACAACTCAATCATTGGGTTAATTGAGATAGATCAATATTCAGAGGTAGAAAATGAAAAA
>JAYYRF010000071.1:0-3673 GCA_036127535.1 Myxococcota bacterium
TAGGGCTCTTCTCCATCACTGGCGAGAGAGGCCCTTTACCGTTCGTCGTTTGTCGAGAGATACACAAGCCCCACATTGGGATCCGTTGGCGGGTACGGTCAACGATACGAATGCTCCATTGGCAGCATTGGTTCATTTGGCCGGTGCACCGATTGCTCGTCGATGGAATCCCTCGATTAAAAAAGAGATCTATCGGTCTCGCGTGTTGGGGACGCGTACATTGTTCCAATGGCTTTCAGAAAGAAAGCAGCGTCCCAATGTGGTTGTATGTGCCTCTGCCATCGGTTTTTATGGGTCACGCCAAAACGAATCGCTCACGGAAAGCAGCGCGAAAGGAACCGGCTTTCTCAGCGATGTGGTTCAAGATTGGGAACGAGAGATGATGCGCATCTCTGAGTTGGGCATACGCGTTGTAATCCTTAGATTGGGTGTGGTTTTATCGCCCGAAGGAGGCGCTTTGGCAAAGATGTTGCCTGTTTTCCGCACCGGTGTGGGAGGCCCAATTGGAGGAGGGAAGCAATGGGTTTCATGGATTCATGTACAAGATGTGTTGCATTTGATTGAATCCAGTATTCGCGATCAGAGGTATCACGGTGTCTTGAACGTGGTTTCACCACAGCCGATTCGTCAGAAAGAATTCGCTCTTTGTTTGGGCCGCGCACTGCGCCGACCGACGAGAGTAAATACACCGGCAATCGCCGTGCAACTTGCGATGGGAGAGATGGCGAAAGAGACCGTACTTGCGTCCCAAAAAGTGTTCCCAAATCGGTTGTTGGATCTGGGGTTCACTTTTGAATTTTCAACTTTGAACAAAGCCTTTGCGGAACTTTCGTAATTTTACTTCATTGCTTGTTTATTCTCGTCTTTGGTATTATAATTATGGTTACGCTATCCGTTCCCATTTGGGAATTATAAGTTCACCATTACATGTCCATACACCCTTATCTTTGCGGCTCCTCCTTGAAGGATCCCGCTACAGATATGCTACATCCAGACACGTTCTATTTTTTTGGGGCGCTACATGGCAAAGAAAGAAGTAAAAATCGCTGGCTATACGCTGAAAAAATCTTTAGGGAAAGGCGAATCTTCAGAGACCTTCTTGGCCGTTCGGGAAGGTGATGAAACGGAGTATGTGCTCAAGAAGCTGCAAAACGATTTCGTGACCAACGCGGCGTATCGCAAGCTCTTTAAGTCCCAGTCGCAAGTTGTATTGGATTATCCTCAAGATATTGTCGTCCCCATCAAGAAGGTTGTTTTCTCCGAAGACTGCTTGGCGATCATCTACCCGAGGATCAAGGCAAAGCCCATATCTGATTTGTGGAAAAAAGAGGCCTTGCCACTGAGTCGTGTCATCGAGTTATTTCGGCCGCTAGCGGACGCTTTGGACTACTATCACTCAGAACATTTTATTATTCACGGTGCGCTTCATCCCGAAAATCTCAAATACGACGAAGAAGAGCGCTTGTATTTATTGGATATGGGACTGTGTAAAGACGCGAGCTGGATGGACTATTTCGAATTGTCATTCTACAAATCGCCCGAGCAACTTAAGGACCGTCGAAATACACCTGAGTCGGATCGTTACTGCTTCGCATTACTGGTCTATTGCGCTTTAGCCGGCTCCTTCCCATGGGGCAAAAAGACGCCTTTGGAAACGACGGTTGAACTAAAGGTACAAGACAAATTACAGCCTCTATCCTCCTATGTTTACACCATTGATTCCGACCTTCTAGAAGGGGTGAATCTAATGCTTTCTTCGAATCCGGAAGAGCGCTTGCAATCATGTGCCGAATTGATTTCGCTGATGGATGAAGCGTTGCGTCGACAAGAAGAGACCGACGAGCTGGGTATAGATCCCGAAGTTCTCGCAAAAGCGCAACAGGACGTCGGTCAAATCGATCGTCAACTCTCTTTATTGGAACGCAAAATTTCTGGGCTTGAAAAACGGATGAAGCAGGCGCAGACCAACCGAGATAGTACGCTCGAACGCATGGACAATCGAATTAATTCCATACAATCGCGATTTTCAAACGATCGGATCGAGGCGGAGAAACGATTGAACGCTCACAAAGAGCAACAACAAGAATGGGGAAACCGCCTCAAGTTCTTCTTTTCAAAAAAGTTGGCTGATGAAGCGGCCGAGAAAACCATACGTCTCGAAGAAAAATGGGTTTCTGTTGGACAAGAACTCGAAGAGGCGATCGAAAAAGAGCAAGCGCGCACCATTGAAGAGCGTGAAAAATGCCACTCGGACTATCAAAAAACGATGGCGCGTCTCATGTCCTCTTTGGAGCCTGTTCGGACAAAATATCGCGAACTCGAAGAGGAGATGTTTGAGGTTGGTGAGCTCCATCCACGCCTCTTGGGGTTTCGTGCCAAGAAGCAGTTTTCACTGGCAACTTTGCGGGTAGGAAGCGTAACGAACGATATGATTTTGTTGCCGAAGGGAAGCTTCTCAATGGGCGACGAGCGTCTCGAAGGAGCGGAATCCGATGAGGTTCCCGTACATATTGTTCAGTTCAAGAGGGCCCTGTGGTGGTTAGCAACGCCCGTTACGCAAGAGCTATACCGTGCGGTGATTGGCAGCAATCCCAGTGCCATGAAAAACCCCAAAAATCCGGTGGAAATGATCACATGGTTCGATGCCATTCAGTTTTGCAATATTCTTTCGCTCAGAGAGAATCTTCAGCCCGTATACGTTGTCGATGAACAAGATGATACCAAAGTTTCATGGAACCGGAACGCCTCCGGATTTCGTTTGCCGACAGAAGCCGAGTGGGAGTATGCTGCGAGAGCGGGAAGCCCATTTCCATTTTCGGGAAGTGAAAATTTGTCCAAAGTGGCATGGTCTTCCGAGAATTCCGGTGGTCACCCACATGCTGTAGCCCAAAAAGAACCCAACGCTTGGAAGCTGTACGACATGAGTGGTAACGTTTGGGAGTGGTGTTGGGATTGGCGTGGTTTTTACAGCGATGGAGAGGAACAAGATCCGGTTGGCCCAAAAGAAGGCTCCGGACGGGTATACAGAGGTGGATCCTGTTTGGCCAATGAAAAGCTTTTGCGCGTGCACTCTCGTGGTTTTGAGCATCCGAATACGCCTTCAGATGCCACCGGGTTCCGGATCGTCCGCGACCCGCGATAGTGGAATGCCAGCTGTATTCGTCTCGGATGTGCATCTGTTGGAAACCGCCAATCCAAAGGATTCGGCGTTTCTACGTTGGCTAGAATCTCTATCCGACGTCACCTTGTATATACTCGGTGACCTGTTTGACCTGTGGTGGTCATTCGAAGATTATGTACCGATTGGCTATCGAGCTGTATGTCAGTGTTTGCGAGATAAAGTGCAACAGGGGATGTCGATTTATTTTGTGGGTGGGAATCGCGATTTTTCCAGTCGTTATCTTCTCTCTTTGGGTATTCAACCCTTGTCTTGCGGCATATACTCGATTGAGGGACGATCGATTTACTTGGCGCATGGAGATGAGGCAGATCGGTCGACGGGATACCGTTTGGTAAAGACCGTTCTTCGCTCGAGATCCTTTGCGCAAGCCATGTCATGGTTAGGCCCTGAAAAAGGATACCGTCTGCTTCGATACTTGAAGTCAGGCTCCGCAGAAGTGAGGCTGGGAGGAACGAAACTGTTGAATTATCAGAAGGATTGGATACGTCAAAA
>JAYYRF010000072.1:0-3419 GCA_036127535.1 Myxococcota bacterium
GATTGATTGCATGCATACCAATATCATGAGAGCCCGATGATAATGGACTCATGAAGATGCATTATAAACGCGTGAGATTGTACTCTCCGTAGATTTTATGGAGCCCCCAACGGATATCCTATCTATATTTTCCACACCTACGATTCGTGACCCAATCCATATCGATCACTCCACCCGTGATTGCCTCAACGCCTTCCGATGCGTGAGAAAACTCAGATAACATCCATCTCTCGGGACGATTCTCCGATATAAAACGACTACTTGCCTGAAAGACATCCGACTTTACGCCGGCTGTGTCTCACTTTGTCGAGTCCTACATCTTGTTAAAAAAGACTCTACAAGTGCTGTGGTGCATGGAAAAATACAGTCGACAGTATTTTTGATTCTATGGTAGCATAAGTTCAATGCGCATCGCACGAGGTAGGTATGAGATTTTTTCGTCTTCTGTTCATCATTTTCTCTCTTTCTTTTTTCATTCAGCCAAAGGAAGCGCAAGCTCAGATAGTAAATCCGGTGGCACGCGGTTTCGTTGTTGGTGGTAGTACAATCGGCCTTATGACTGCTGGTGCCGCTATAGGTACTGCGACCGGATTGGCTTCATCGGCCGGTGGTTTTGAAGGGATTGCTTTTGCCATGTTCGGTGCGACTTTGGGAGCCGCGGTTGGTGCTCCCGTTGGCGTGATTCTAACGTCCAAACCCGCTGGTATTGAAAAAAACATCGTTTTGCGTGATACTTTGATCGCTACGGGTCTATTTGTTGGCGCAACATTTACAGGGTACTTTACCGGGACGTACGTACTTACCCTGCTCGGTTGGAGCGGTATTTTGGTGGTTCCCATCATTGCCGGTGTCTCTGCTGCACACAATCCCCACAGTGCGACGGTTCAAATTACCCCTGTACTCTCGCCTGAATACAAAGGGATTGTGGCGAGCTATCGCTTTTAGGCTCCGTTGTCCGGGGTCAAGTTAAGCTTTGACCGACACATATATCTTTGGTGTAAGATAAACCATGTCTAATGCCAAAAGCAGCTTACGGGAAGAGGCTGTCCCATCTGTTTTTCAGACGCTTCTCTGTTCCAACGTCTGTTGGAGTCGTCTGTATGATTTTGGTCAATATTATCGACACCTTTTGGGTTGCTCATTTGAGCACAAATGAGATTGCCACAATGACGTTCGGAAAAACGGTTTGTTGCATAGCAAGGAACATGGTGAAACAAACGACATTGATAGACCTTCAAGGAGGCTTTGTATCATGGAGGGAAATGCAAACGTTTTCCACCTTTCTGATTTTGTCAATTCTGCTATACAGAGAAATTGGTCGAAGCAGAAAACCCTGAAAACGCCTACTCAAATATGAAATGCGCTTTTTCACAGCATTCGAAGCCTTCCGTAATTCTTCCTGTCGTGTTTTCATATACCTGTATGCCAATAAAGAGAGGCAGTACGAGTGTACGAGGAACAAAGAGACACTGCTCGGATCGAGAAGATTCTGCAAGGATTAATGCACCCACATCAATATCGAAAAGGGGTTAAGATTGTGCACCGTATATTAGGCTCTTGCCATTCCAAAACCATTTGATTCTTGCTGTGTTCTGAAAAGCTGACCATCTGAGACATACAAAAAAAAATCAATTACATTCTATTATGCTTTACTACACAAAGAAAGGAGTAAAAATGGGTGTTTATGGTGTATGTCAGCGAGCTGAAGCAAAATTTGTAAACGCATATTGTGCGAAAGAAGCACAAGCATCATTGAATCGTGCATTGGAAAACAATGAACTGCCAGAAGGAGCCTACTCTGTCGATAATCTACGCGTGGAGGAACGAAGCGTATGCTTTTTTGCAGATTCAGGTCGGATTCAAAATTTACAATGGCAATTGAATAATATCGGTTCGTTTTTATCGTCACTGCTTGGATTTATCTCTTTTTCCGCTTCTTGTATGATGGAAGCAGATTGTGTGTACTATGGAAGTACACATTCCTATGATGAGGGTTTACTAAAGATTGCAAAACCATCAAAGAGTGGAAATCTGACAAAATCGATTGTGAAAAAGATGATAGCCTATCTGGATTCTTCTGTGCACAGCGACGAACTTGAACACACCATCACAATCGTATCGACATTTCCATTTACACCAAGTGCCGAAAAAGATTGGAACGAGTATACCGCCAAATGGGTAAAGGAAGCGAAGAATCGTCTACAAGCGGAAGAAAAGAAGGCTGAGGAGCGTCGGTTGGTGGAAGAGAAAGAAGCAGAAAAACGCAACGCTTCTTTTCCCGCAGATTTAAAAAAGAATCCAGCACAAGCTCTTTCTTTGGTAGAAGTTCCAGCGGGTACGTTCATGATGGGTGCACTTCCCAATGATGATTGGGCATATGATTCTCTTGATACCCGAAACTCGGAAATGCCACGGCATGAGGTGACACTAACCAAAGGAATGCTGGTGAGCCAATATGCCTGTACCCAAGGATTGTACGAGTCTGTAATGGGGGCGAACCCAAGTCACTTCAAAGGTTTGAATCGTCCAGTGGAGCAAGTTTCTTGGTGTGATGCGGTATTGTTTTGCAACAAGCTGAGTGAAATGGAAGGATTGGAGCCTGTATATGTACTTCCTCAGCCATTTGAGAACGATAATGATTGGTCGAGGAAAGTGAAGTGGAACAAGGATGCTAATGGCTATCGACTACCTACAGAAGCGGAATGGGAATATTGTGCACGAGGTGGTGAATATCACTTGTATGCTGGCAGCGATAACAGCGATGAGGTTGCTTGGTATAGGGACAACAGTGGGGAGGAAACCCATCCTGTTGGACAAAAGAAAGCCAATGGATTTGGTTTGTACGACATGAGTGGCAATGTGTGGGAATGGGTATGGGATGATGGGCGTCGAAAATACGATTCTTCCGTCACCGACCCTGTGTTTCTTGACAAACACTGTGATACGATCTACCGGGGTGGGAGCTATTATTATGGAGCAGACTATGCACGTGTCTCCAACCGTACTGGGGAGAGCCCCTGCTACCGCGAAATCTATTTGGGTTTTCGATTCATTCGGACGATTTAGGGAACCGACGGCGGGGACTTTGTTTTCCCCATCGACATGTTCGCCCATAAATCATCGCAGAAATTCCCGTACACAAACCGTCACGTTTTTTGGACGACAAGCTGGATTTGATGATTTGTGAAACACCGCCGATATTTTGCTATGTGAGAAAGGTATTGCTCATATTGGGTTCGATGGATACTTTTGAGATACGGAAGAAGTCGGTTGGAATTCGCTTTCCGTGCCAATATGGAGTATGCAATGTGGCAATTTATCTTGGACATATGTTGGTTTGGAAATGCATTCTTCTCCTTGTCTCAGGTTTCAATATCAATCGGCATCGTGATTGCAACGGTGGGGTTCGCCATATCGTT
>JAYYRF010000073.1:0-7217 GCA_036127535.1 Myxococcota bacterium
CCCACTGTACAAAGCTATTATTCGGATGGTCAGAGCATTACGGTTTGGAATGAGATGAATAATCAAGTCCTGATTTCGAATCAAATGGGACAGGCGAATGAGTTGGTTGATATATTGACCGACCTTTCTAAACTTTCCGAAAAGTACGCGCTTACCCTTCAAAAGGAAGATGAAAAGGCGTATTCGATTTCGGTTACCCCAAAGGTCAAGCAGCAATTTGATTCCATGGAGATCGCCATTAACAAAAAGTCTTGGGTCTTAGAGCAGATCTTTGTCAAGGGAGAGATGACCGGAGAGATCACACTGCAATTTTCGAACGTCCAACTCAATACCATCACAGAAGCATCGGTTTTTTCCTTTACCCCACCTGAAGGTGCCGAAGTCATTCAAACGGAGGGCTTTTAGTATGACGGAGCGCGTACATCTGATCAGTTTGGGTTGTCCGAAGAATCGGGTAGACTCAGAAGTTATGGTAGGTAAGCTTCGTTCAGGACCGTACGAACTTGTGGATGACCCAGATTCTGCAGACGTCATCGTGGTGAATACCTGTAGCTTTATTCAGTCTGCTACCGAGGAATCGATCGACACCATTCTCGGTATGTCGCGTTTCAAAGATCAGGGGACGTGTAAAAAGTTGATCGTGACCGGTTGTATGGTTCAACGATATGGTCAAAGTCTCGAGGGGGAACTTCCAGAAGTAGATTTCTTTTTGGGTACGGGTGAATATCATCGTATTTCTGAAGTCCTGTCGAAAAAGAAGATGGCCGTCCGTAGTTTTATCGATACGCCGATGTATATTCACGATGAGTTTGCTCCGCGATTGCCTTCTTGGAAACCCCACTCTGCGTACTTAAAAATCAGCGAAGGCTGTAATCATCGCTGTGCTTTTTGTATTATTCCAACCCTTCGTGGAAAGCTGCGATCGAGAACTGTCGCTTCCTTGGTGAGCGAAGCGAAAAAGCTCGCAGCCCAAGGAGTCGTCGAATTGAACTTGGTCTCCCAAGATTCAACTTCATACGGCAGAGACTTAAAAGACGGTTCGGACTTGGGCATGTTACTTCGTGCGCTGACTCTTGTCGACGGAATTCGTTGGATTCGATTGCATTACGCTTATCCGATAGGATTGCCGGATTCGCTTCTGTCGGCGATTGCGGACGAAGAGAAGATCTGTCGCTACATCGATATACCCCTACAACATGCTTCGGGACCCGTTTTAAAAAGAATGCGCCGTGGAGTGACCCGCAGTGGACAAGAGCGAATTCTATCGCGAATTCGAAACGCCATTCCGGACGTAACGGTTCGCACAACCTTTATCGTAGGGTTTCCCGGTGAAACCGACCAAGATTTTCAAGAACTATGTGATTTTGTTTCCGATCAATCGTTCGACCGCGTTGGAGTCTTTACTTACTCACAAGAGGACGGAACCGCAGGGGCGACAATGGATGGTCAGGTAGAAGACCATGTAAAAAAGGAACGTCAGGCTCACTTGATGGAACTACAGCGCGAGATTAGCAAAAAGCGCCTGTCCCGTCACATCGGTCAAGAGATGGACGTCTTGGTTGATGGGCCTTCCGAAGAGTTTCCTTTGGTCAAGGTAGCGAGAACAGCAACGCAAGCGCCTGATGTTGATGGCGTAGTCTATTTGGATAAGGCTCCGGAAGACGTACAAGCCGGTATGTTCACGCGTGTGCGTATCCTTCAGACTTCAAATTACGATATGGTTGGCGAAGTTGTATAGTGGCATTTTCAGGTTTAAGCATTGTTCTTCCTGCCTATAACGAAGCGGAAAACATTCAAAAAGTTCTAGAAAGTGCATTGCGCATTATACGAGATGTGGGTGGAGAGGTATTGGTTGTCGATGATGGTTCTGACGACCAAACGGCTGAATTGGTGACCTCATACCCGAGTTCCCAAGTCCGCTTGGTGCGCCATTCTCATAATCGAGGGTACGGTGCCGCGCTTCGATCGGGTTTTGGAGCCGCGAGGTACGACTGGATTTTCTTCACCGATGCAGATGGTCAATTTAATCTGCAGCAAATCTATGACTTGATTTCTCATAGCCAATCCTATGACCTCGTGGTCGGATTCCGCGCACAACGCAAAGACCCCAATATTCGATTGTTGAATGCTTGGGTTTGGGCAAAACTGGTCAATACAACCTTCGGGCTTTCGATCGTGGATGTAAACTGTGCCTTCAAACTGATTCGGGCGGATTCACTTCGCTCCATCACTTTATTCTCAGAGGGAGCTTGCATCAACGCAGAGATGTTTGTCAAACTTTTGGAAAGAGGCGCGCGCCTCAAGCAGGTACCCGTCGAGCACTTCCCGCGCAGTCATGGTCGTCAAACCGGCGCTCGTCCAGATGTTATCTTGCGGGCGCTTCGAGAATTGATCTCTCTGCGAGCGGGGTCTGATAACGGAGTTCGGAAACCATAGCGATACGAAACCCTTCTTGGTGTGCCTTGATACTCCAAGCGAGGAGATAGGGAAGTTCCGGATCATCGTGTTCAACTAAGATGGCTGCATTACCGTTATCGATGGCGAGCTGCTTGGTTCGTTGTAAAAGGAAGTACATATCGGTATGATATCGAAATTGTAACGGTAAGTAGTTGGCCTTTTTATACAGCGCTCCCGTAGAGGGGAAAAGATTGACGAAAAAAGGAGGGATGTACGAAAGTTTCTTTTTGCTGAGAACACCGCTCGCAAACGGAAGACTAAACGGAGTCAGTCGATGTCGATGCGGACGTGCATCGACCAGAATCTCATGCCAATGCAGGGCTCCTTCTTCCGCAAGCGTAAGAGAGAAAGGTTTTGTGGGAACAATGGCCAAGTTCAACGGCTGAGGGTGTTTAATCAGTAGCGGCTCTTGTTTTTCACCAATGCCTCCAATCACGATTGCGATTTGGGGTTGGTCGATCTTATCCAAGCCCATAGAGACCGTGATATTGGATTTGAGAGACTGTATAAACAAATATCGATGCGTTAGAATCTCGTTTTGATAGATATACAAGTCGGCATCCAATCCATCTACGGATAGCACATAGCTTTCAATCCCCTGTTCGCGGAGTCTTTTCTGAATCCGCTTGGCGATAATTTCAGGTTTGATGTCGACAAACGTCGCATAACGAACGTCGTTATAATTGTCCTCATTGAGCGGAGATGGAATATCCATTTCTTCGAGTATTTCTTCTACATCCACCGGTGGGGCGGGCGTCGAAGAGTCTTCGGGAAGCGGGGTGTTCAGAATCTGATCCGTTACAAAGGATGGTGTCTTCCACACGACGATAGCAAAGAGTACCATCATGAATGCACCGCGGAACAGTAGGTTTCTTAGTCTTCTTTTTTCAGCCGGATCCATGCTGCTTTCAGTTGAGGGTCGTGTTGTAGACGGGTTTGGAAGTCTGCATTACGGGGAATCGCAGAAGCACTGGTTGTGGTTTGAAGCAAGGAAAGTCTCTGCATTAATAGCCGTTTGGTTTTGGTTTCAATTTTGAGGTCTTGAATAACATCTATAATCTCCTGCTTTGGATTCTCGATATAGCCTTGCACTTCCATATCTGGTTTCAGGGGATCTTCAGGTGAGATTTGAAGTTCGTCTTTGAGTTGATAGTGGGCGACCGTCAGTTTTAGAGCAGCACCATTTTTAAATTCGTAGACTTTTTGCATGGAGCCTTTGCCATAGCTTTCGGTGCCCAGCAGGGTGGCTCGATTCTGTATATGCAACGCACCAGCGCTCAATTCTGATGCAGAAGCAGAGTTTTGATTGATGAGAATAATGAGTTTGGCACGGGTTATATCGTCTGGGTCTTTTTGCGCACTGTATTTTTGCGTAATCTTGTTGTCTCGTTCGACGACTTCTACAATCAATCCCTCTTCTAAGAAGAGATCGGCCAGTTGAATCCCTTCTTCGACAAATCCACCCGGATTGTCTCGTAAGTCCAAAATTATACCTCGAATTTCGTGAGGCTTCGCAAGGGCAAAAAGTTGTGTTTTCAATTCTCGTATGCTTCCCTTACTGAATTTTTCCAGTTGAACATAGTAAAGGTCATTTTTTAGATCGAGAATGTTTACGGGCGTAACGAGGATGTTGTCACGAATCACTTTGAGGGTTTGTTCGCTCCCGTTTCGTAGGAAGCGAACTTGAATCGCACTACCGCGCTCACCTTGAAGGAGTTGTTGGATCTGATACAGATTTTGGTTTTGAAGATCCTGATTGTCCAAGTGGGTAATTTGGTCGCCAACCATGATGCCAGCGATGGCGGCGGGGCTGCCGTTGAGTACACGTAAAATGGTGCGATCTTTATTCAATTCAATTCCAATTCCGACGCTCCAGCCTTGTGATTCCTTTTTTATGACCGCGTACTGTTGTGGCGGAATATAGTGAGAGTGTTCGTCGAGCTGCTTGACCATTCCGTCGATGGCGGCGTGAATCAGTTCATCTGGCTCGGACTGCTGAACGTGATGATTTTCAATCAAAAAGAAGACTTCTGTAAAGATATCAAAATCTTGGTACGGATCCTTTGCGAGACTCCAAGCCTTCTGCACGAGAATATATCCAGCAGATAAACCAAAGATAAGGGGGAGCGTACTGAGGAGTGCTCCTCGGAGAAAGCGACGCATTCTTACCTCCGTCTCAGCCAAGGGATCGGGTCTTGTGCCTTTCGATTGTATCGAATCTCAAAGCTGAGAATGTATCGGTTGGTCATGTCGGTAAGGCCGGTGTTGCCAACATAACCGACAACGGTACCTTGTTTCACATACTGTCCCTTTCTCACCTTGATGCCATTCAGGTGTGCATATATGGTCGAGTAGGCTCCGTGTTGAACGGCGACCGTTTGCCCATATGCGGGTATGAATTGCGATAACATGACTTTACCCCCCGAGACCGCACGAACAGGGGTACCAAAATCTGCTTCAATATCAATTCCAAGATGATTGATCGTTTGCTGTGTCATTTGATCGAATTGTTTGCCGAAGCGGCGAATCAACCGGCCTTGAACCGGCCAGGGGAGTTTACCGTATAGCGACTTAAAGTTTTGCTTCTTGGGTGCACTCGATTGATACGGTATTTGCTCTTGTAAATTCTTCCGAGAGCGGTTGATTTCGCTTAGCAACTGCAAAGCGGTTTGTCTTTTTGTCCGTACGTTGGCTAAGAATCGTTCTTTCTCTTCTTTTTGCTGATTCAATTCTTGCTCTTTAAGAAGGATGTTTTCATTGGCGATGCTGAGATCACGATTGCTTTGCTCCAGTGCGCCTTGTGCCTGCTTTTGTTGGTTCAACGCCTCTTGATAAGAATTGAGTTTGATGGTAGACAAGCGAATTAAGGAGAGTAGATAGGCTCCTCTTCTTCGAATCTCAGCCGGGTTTTCTGCTCCGAATATAATCCGAGCGAGTCCGCGACGATGTAGCTTGTAGAGTGCGCGAAGCGTTTGATTGAGCTCTTCCTTTTTGCGACGTAGATTCTTAGTGGCATTGGCAACCAAGACCGCTCTCTCTTCCTTTTGGGTCTTAAATTGTTGATATTCATCTTGGAGATCTTCTCGTTCTTCTTGTAGAGCCGCCAATTTGAGGTCGAGATCCTGAATCTGCGACAGCAGCGAGCGCTCTTCGTTGCCGGCTTCGATAAGGGTTTGACGGGGATTGGGATCCTGTGCGAAGACCGATAAGAAGAGCAGTAGCCAAATCATGGAGCTTGCCGGATAAATCGTTGAGAGGCGATAAAGGCCGCCAACACTCCCAATCCAATTCCGATAAGTCCCAGCAGCAGAAGTTCTTGGGTTGAGAGAAAGTGCAATTCTCCCGCAAGTTCAAGCCCCAATGCCTCTTGTAGTCGGATCGTGAGGGTTCGATGGATGATCCAAAGACCGGTAATTGCGCATAACGCCCCAATGAGGCCCTGTACGACACCTTCAAATAGAAACGGCCAAATAATAAAGTGATTCGATGCTCCGACGAGCTTTGCAATTTCCATCTCATGACGACGGTTGTACACAATGAGATGCACGGTATTGGTCACCAAGAATGTTGCAGAGATCAGAATCAAAGAGCCAAGCAGTACACCGAGCATTTTGAGCAACTGTAGAAACGCATTGAATTTCTCAACCCATTCTACACCGTAATCGATGTCCTCAAACGGTTCAGAGCGGAGCGCTTCAGCGAAGGCCTCTATCTGTTTGGGTTGTGAGGCTTCTTTGCGGAGCGTAATTTCCAATGATGCGGGCAAAGCGTCCTCTCCCAATGCTTCCAGTGTGTCCTCGATGCCATCTATTCGCTGCGTAAGCCAACCTTGGGCTTCTTTTTGGGAGACATAGCGGACTTGGGCGGTTTGCGGCATCGTGTAGACACGATCGCGCAGTTCGAGGTGTTCTTGTTCTGACAAGTCGGTTTGAAAATACGCGCTGATGTGAATGTCTTTGTTCCATGTGTCGACAATGGAGTTGAGGTTGATGATACCGGCAGTGTACACACCGAGCAGTAAGAGACTGGCGGTAATGACGCCGGCTGCTACAGTATTTAGATATAGGTTTTCCCAAATGGAGCGTATGGAGCGTCGAACGACATGTTGGAAGAGATTCAGATGTACATTCATGATTTTTCCAGCTTACCTCTTCTAAATTGGAGTTTTCGGTAAGGGAATTTTTGCATAAGAGCCGCATCGTGCGTTGCGACTAAGACCGTCGTGCCACGAAGATTGATCGCTTGGAGGATTTCCATCACTTCAATGGCCATGGCACCATCGAGATTACCGGTAGGCTCGTCTGCGAGAAGGATCGCGGGATCGTTGACGATCGCGCGGGCAACGGCGACGCGTTGTTGTTCACCACCAGAGAGATATTGTGGATATAGGTCTTCTCGTCCTTGGAGACCGACCAGTGAGAGAACAGCATTTACACGACGGCGTATTTTGGATCGTTCTGTACCGAGTACTTCGAGTGCCAATCCGATGTTGTCGCCAACGGTTCGTCGGGGAATGAGTTTAAAATCTTGAAAAACAATGCCGATATTTCTTCTGAGTTGGGGAAGGGTGCCGCGGTTCATTTTACCCACATCGTGGTTATTGATCAAGAGCTTGCCTTCCGATGGCTTTATGGCTCCGTACAGCAGCTTGAGCATCGTTGTTTTTCCTGCGCCCGAAGGACCTGTAATATAGCAAAACTCTCCTTTGGCTACGCGAAGGGATATATTTTTGAGGGCATAAATATTGCCGTAACTTTTGC
>JAYYRF010000074.1:0-3153 GCA_036127535.1 Myxococcota bacterium
TCGAAACTTGTAAAAAAAATCCTTTTCGATTACAGATGAAACTTTGCTGTGTGGTACGATACGATGGGTCGGTGGTTACAACCCTTTTTACATCACTTAGAGAATCTTCCTTTTGAAGAGCGCGGTCATGCGCTGAAGACACTTTTGTTGGACATGCGAGACCTTCAACGGCAGTATCGAGATTGGCGTCACCGATACGCCTGTCACGTCTTCTCACAGCTTCTTCCGCGTCGCGCCCAGGTTGAATTGTCGATCGATTTTGATATAGATGATGGATTGTGCGACTTTTGGGGCATTTCAATATTACTCGAAAAGGAGCATTACTTGCCGGCGCACTGGCTCATGGAAGGGTTTTTTGAAGTTCAAAAAGGTGCGTGGGAAACCGAATGGCACAATTGGCGGGAGGCCTTGTCGAAGGCGGGCGTAGACTGCAGCAAACATGTATGGGAGTGTCTACAAGACATAAAAGAACTCGTAGAAGAGGATTTGGAATATTGGTCGGAGAACACGCTATTCTTTGACTCGACTGAGTTGTAGCCCCAACAAACGACGTGTTGCTTTGTATTGATCTCCGAAACGTTCTTTGGCCTCTTGGCGCATGGCAATTGAGAGACCTTTTACATATTGTTCATAGGAACGTCGATCCTTGAGGGTGTAATGAATCGTCCAAAGTTTCATCTGAGGGGACTGATTCTCGTCGTGGGGATTGCGCTGATAACGGTCTGCTCTCAGGAAACCAGGTTCGCGCAATACGCGTTGCGTGTAAGAATCTAACCATTCTTCAAAGTCGGCCGCGATGGAGATGTTGGCTTCGATATTGATTTCGTAAATCAGTGGCATGATGAATCCTCGGGTACCCTACTCAATATATCCGAGTTCTTTCAGCATTTCTATATTGTTTTGACCCAAGGTGAGTTCTTTGTAGACTGCTTGTTTCCGCCCTTTTTGGGCGATGAACGTATCGATCTCTTGTTGTAGCAGTTGGACGGTTTCCGGATACTGCAGAGCGAGATTGTTCTTTTCGCTCAAATCCGTACTCCGATAAAGCTCCTTGTCGACCAGTCGCCATTCGGCAGTGGTGATCGACCATCTTTCTTTTTCTTTGCCGACGCGTTGCGATATGGCTGGTGAAGGAGAGGCTGGGGATGAGAGATGACTGTTTTGGAGAAGGAGATGGTGTGCGTCGGTCAGAGACGTTGGTTCCGATCGTATCTCGGGCTTGACTTGCGGATCGTGGAGTACAAAGAGGATTTGTGTGAGTTCTCGGTATAGCGTTTCGAGATGTCCCATTTGGCCGTGATCCATAAATTCCTCTCCGTGGTCGCTTATCAAGAGAAGGGTGTCGGTATTCCAAGAGAACATACGGTACAATTGTTCGATATAGCTATCTACGTATGAAATTTCACTTCGATAAGAGGACTGGATATCTTGAATCTTGTCCGTTTTGGGTTGATACCACGGTTCTCTGGAAAGGTATGGAGAATGTACATCGTTGTAGTGAATGTACATAAAATAGGGCTCTTTCGGTTCCCATGAGAGTATCTTTTGGGAAAGTTCGCGTGCATACGCCTCTTCGTCGAGAAAGAAATGGTCAAAACCGCGATCGAATCCGATGTCGGAGCCGATATTGACGTTTGAAGCCACACCATAGGTGTGATAGCCGGCCGCTTTGTATTTTTCTGCGATGGTTGGTATGGACGGATCGAAGATGTTGAGTTGTATTGTTTGGGTTTGTTGCGATTCAAAACTTGCGATAAAACCGCGATAGATTCCATGCTCAATGGGGTGTAAACCCGTAAAGAATGAGGCCGTAGACGGTGCCGTCCAAGAAGACGTAGACCACGCGTTTTCGTAGGAAAGCCCCTCCTTTCGAAGTTGGGTAATGAAGGGAGCACTCTTTTCATCGATTTGATCGAAGCGAAGGGTATCGATCATGACGACAATCACATTCTTGGGTTGTGGCGGTGGCTGAGACGGGGTGCAGGCAATCAAGGAAAGGAACATTTGATTCTTAACAAAAGGGAAGGCGTGAAGCGGAGATACGGTGGCCGATTAATATCGTTGTTTTATTTACATATCCATCATAATGATTTTATTTGCGCGAGATGCATACGAAACAATTTTATTTGCATGAACTCGTATTGTTTTTGTCCAAATGGGTTGTTCGTTTCGTTAACAGAAACCAAGCCCTTTGATTTTCTACCAACGTTCGGAGAGAATGATGTCACTCGATTGGAAAGATGTACGAACCATCGCCGAAACCATTTACGATAGCGATCCAGAGAGATACCCTTTGTCCATTCGGTTTACCGATCTGCACCGGCAAATTGTCGACTTGCCGAATTTCAACGGGGATCCCGAAGACGCATCTGAAAAAATTTTGGAAGCGATCCAAATGATTTGGTATGAGGAGTGGAAGGCCGATCACGATGAAGAAGACGACCCGTATGCCAACTGGCAGAGGCCGCGATCGGACTCCAAAGACCGCCGATGACGTTTGCACCGGTGTCTTCATCGCTGGCCGAGTCTCATCGACGACTTATCCTTTACCAGGAACGTTGGGCGCTACACCTGAAACAGGAGCCTCGGGCCTGGATAAGAGAGAAAGAGCAGTATGCATCCTTGCTCAAGGCTGGCTTGTACGAGGAGTTTTTTTCGCTGCTCTCGGACAATCCGGCATTGTTCGCTTCTTTTTTGTATCAGAATCGATACGGCAACTGGATGCTGCGTTTGGAGGAGCCTCCCTCTCCCCAAATGCGTCTCTTGTGTGGTCGCGCCTTACTGCAGCAACAATTATCTCGTTGTGAGCCTCTCTCGTCTCTAATAGAGAGCGGTCTGTTGGATTCCTTTCTCTTTCGATGTTTCTCCAACGCGACGCAGATCGGCACCAACGAAAGGGAATCCTTACTTCGTTGTCTGATGAGGGAATCGTGGGTGCCGGAGGGACGTTATCAAATCGAGAGAGGGGCACAAACGTACAGTGTCCATGTTCCCCGTAATCTTTGGGTTTCTCGATATCCCGTTACCGAATTGCTTTGGCGTACTGTGATGGGCGAGGCGTCGTCTCCGATTTCTCTGCTCCCTGTCTCAAAGGTCTCTTGGCCTGCGGCAAAGCGTTTTGCGCTGCGACTGAGCGTGCAGCACGGATTGGAA
>JAYYRF010000075.1:0-4214 GCA_036127535.1 Myxococcota bacterium
CATCCCTCAAGCGCTGGTAACCCGGGTTCTTTTCAGGGCACAAGAGAGGGTGTGGCAGTCCGGGTAAAATATACCCATGAAGAATATTGCTCATGCCTGGGCTCCTCGATCGATTTCGTTCCACTCTACAATAGCATTTCCGGTGCCAATGACGGTTCCGTAGCCGTGTAATACAGCGGGATATGTGGGGAATTGGAGCGCCGAAAGTAGCCAACTCAGGGCACCAGAATCCGTCTCAGCAATGGCGTGTAACGAAAAGTCTGGAATAAGATGAAACAATTCTTTCGACTTGCCCTCACGCATCAACTTAATCATCTGCATATCCCACAAATATTGTCCGTGATGGGTAATATGCTCTTTGGACATATCTTCTGGAACCGCTGACTCCGTCGTAAAATGTCGATGAGAAAGAGAATGACTGGCCAATAAAATCACTTTTTTTCCACTTGCCTCAATCGCTTCACGGGTTGCCTGACCGAGTTTACGCATATGAGACTGCATGACATCAGCACTAAAGTAATGGGTCAAGCGATGAGAGGATATTCCAACAATCGGCTTATCCCACTGTGGACGAGTCATATGACCCGCCACAATCGTACCGTAGTCAACGCGAAAATCCGGATTGCGCATCATTTTGGTTTGTAGCCCTAAGGCGCTGCCCCGGGCCGCAATTTGTTCCGACAAAGCAACGTCCACGTCCAATCGATAGTGGTAGCGAAAGAGATTGGGGAAAATCGGATCGACAGAAATGTTCTCGAAACGTTCCACCCCTAGAAAGTGAGTCCCAACATAGGTTTGCCAATGCGGGGAGAAAATAACGATGGTGTCGTAATCGAAACGAGAGAGCGATTTTCGTAGTCTTTCATATCCCCAACGGAGCGTTTCCCATCCACACTCTGCCTTGGGTTCGTTTTGCGGCGGATTTTCCGCATACACCAAGTGCGGTGGATGAGGTGCGATAATTCCTGCAACAATCTGTCCTTTTGTCATACGTTCCCCCAAAATACGCTCAGAGATTTCAGTATCCGAATTTTTTTAACTTTTCACCCTTTCCAAAAAATTTTAGGGATTTACCACCCAAAGGGTACACATTTTCGACCGGTCTCCATACATTACGACATGTTGTTTTTTCTACTCGCAGTGGTACGAGCGCAGTGCCCGACCTACAGTCCGCTCAAGAACCCATATTTCGGAGATACCCACGTTCACACCCACCTATCGCTGGACGCCAGGATTCAAGGAACCACGGTTACACCAACGAGTGCCTATGCGTTTGCAAAAGGTCAAACCATAGACACAACGACAATTCCCATCGCCCCGCTGGATTTCGCCATTGTCACCGATCACGCCGAATTTTTAGGCGAGCTTGAAATCTGTAACCGAGAAGAACTCCCCGGTTATGAGCATCCCATTTGTCAACGCTATCGCAAAGATCCACAAAAAGAATTCGTCGCTATGAATATGGCGCTCGCCGGCATAAGCTGGTTTGGGAAACCACCGCCCCGACTGAAGCTGTGCGGAAAAAATGGTCAAAATTGTCGTGCAGCGGCTCAATCTCCGTGGTTGCAGATTCAAAGAGCAGCACAAAACGCTTACGAACCATGCTCTTTTACCAGTTTCATCGGCTATGAATGGAGCGGAAGCCCTCTCGCACAAAATCTACACCGTAATGTAATCTTCGAAAATGAACACGTTCCGTCTCTGCCCATCAGTTTTTTTGAGGCCTCAAGACCCGAACAACTGTGGAAAGCCCTCGACGAGGAGTGCAAAGCCCCCTGTGCGGCTCTCACCATTCCGCACAATTCCAATTTGAGCAATGGACAAATGTTCTTGCCATACCAGCGATTTAGGGGCAAAAAGCTTCTGCACTACGCACACAAAAGAGCCTACTACGAACCACTCGTAGAAGTCTTTCAGCACAAAGGATCCTCGGAATGTGGTGTTGGCAGCCCTGACGAGGAGTGTCGCTACGAATCTTTACCCTACAACAACTTGGTTGCAGATCGTTACAATGGATTCTTGACGGGTGAACCCAAGAAAAGAGACTTCGTGCGCGGCGCGCTGGAAACCGGTCTTCGCATAGAGGAACGTATCGGGGTCAATCCGTATCAATACGGCATGATCGCCAGTACGGATACGCACAATGGTACGCCAGGTGCCGTCAGCAAAGAGGAATATGCAGGACACGGTGGGGTAAGTGGTAAGGATATCGAAAACCCGTTTCAAGATAATCCGCGCTTTAATCCGGGTGGTCTCGCGGTATTGTGGGCTGAGGAAAATACGAGGAGTTCATTATTCGCAGCCATGCGCAGAAAGGAGGTGTACGGAACTTCCGGCTCGCGAATCGTTATGCGATTTTTTGCGGGTGAAAACCTACCCGAGGATCTGTGTCATCAAGAGAACCGGATTGAGCAAGCCTATAAACGTGGTGTACCAATGGGAGGCGTCCTACGAAATCCAAAGGAACTCGATCTCTTCTTTGAAGTGGAAATGGATCCCATGACAAAACCCATCGCACAGGTGCAGGTGATTAAAGGAACGCTCAAAAAAGGCAAACCACACTCTGAAATCATCGATTTGCTACCGACGGAACCCACAGGATATACGCACAGTTGTGCCGTTTGGAACGATCCGAACTTCGATCCGAAAGAACCCGCTTTTTATTATCTACGGGTTCTGGAGCAGCCCAGCATTCGCTGGACGCAGCGTCTTTGCCAACAAAAACAAATCGATTGCACAACCAAGGTTCCCAAAGCATGGAAACCATGCTGCGATCCGAGTATCCCCAAGCAGGTGCAAGAAAGAGCTTGGAGCTCCCCTATTTGGACGTCCCGCCATTAAATTCATTTCCCACCGATACATTCATCGCTTACATTAGAAGAAGGAAATCGTACAGGACAATATTCGCTCAACCTCTCAACATCAATCTTGGAGAAACCATGCTTCTATTCCTTATATCACTCGGATGCTCGGACGCACAAAAAGAAGGCGACACCGGTAACACGAACACAGGAGATACACCGACCACAGAAGAGGACGATACCGGTAATGAAACGGAAAACAACGACGAAGACAACGATGAAGACAACAACGAAGACGGCGATGAAGACAGCGACGAAAACAGCGACGAAAATAGCGATGAAAACAGCGACGAGGATACCGATACGCAAACCGATACCGAAGACGAGGAAAACCCACCGGAAGCCTTGCCGCTGGAGATCATTGGCTCTTACATCGACAACCTCAGTACAGAGCATCTCATTACCAACGAGAGCTGGCTCGTCGATTACGGTGGCTTGGATCAATATTACTACATGATTAGCCAGTACAGTAACGAGTCTCAATACGTGATTGCGGAAAACAGTCCGAACAATCCGCCACCTGAACCTGGTTCATGGAGCCGATTCGACTGGACTTACGACGGAAACGGACACCTGTGGGTTTGTCAAACCACCTCCGAAGCGGGTTCCGAATCAGAGGCGCTTCAAACGCCGGAAGCCGATGCGAGTAACCCATCCCAAGGGGGCTGCAGCCCATATGGATGGTGGCGCTTAACACACTGAGTTCGCTATCCATCGCTTCACATTACACGATGGGCTCTCTCGTTTCGAAATCATTTTTTTTACGCGCCTATTTTTGACCATCATATACGCAAGGCAGAAGAACCCCAACTCAACGCTCATAAACGCGGATTGATCAATGTTATTCACCATTCTTAACGTCGCTTGCCGACCCACAACGGACGTAATTGAAAAAGCACCAACGACACATGCCTTTGCTCTTCATGCAGAAATCGGTCGTGACGCACAAGCATTCACCACGTTGTCTGACCAAACCCTTCTCATCGCGGCCAAAGATCAATTGTATCTCTTGGAGGGAGCAGACATCACCGAGATCGAAGCCCCTCTTCCTCCCGGGGAGATCACCCTCCTTGCACGTGGCAGCAGCGATGACGATCTGTATGCTTGGGTACATGGGAAAGGGTTATACGCCGGATCATTGGATTCGGAGTGGAGACCGGTAAACGACGGTCTCAGTTCTCCTACCCTTGCGCTTTTCAATCCAGATGCAATGCCGACCCCCCAATCGATTGACTTCGATGGAGAAGAATTATGGATGGCGGCTATCGGCGGGCTATATAAAAAATTACCCGAAGAGTCGCGCTGGACACCCCAAAGTACAGCCTCCAGCGGTGCTCTAAATCCAATATTTAT
>JAYYRF010000076.1:0-3800 GCA_036127535.1 Myxococcota bacterium
GAGGCCAAAGGGCGCAATATCTTCACACAGCCACACAAAGAATTTTTACAAGCCTTTCTGGGTAGATGCGATATGGTCAAGTTTGCCCAAGTCCAACCACCAACAGAGGAGAAGGAGATCGAAGTTCGCCGAGTCAGAGTGTTTTTAGACGAAACCATCCGAGAGGAGGAGTCCGCATGAATCTGCCCGCTGGATTGGAGTTTCGCGAACCTGTTTGGTTGCTATTGATCTTCTTGGTGCCCCTGGTGTATGCTTTTGCACGCCGCAGTCAGGGCTATATTCTCTACTCTTCTCTCACGTCCGTAAAGAAAGTCTCTCCCAGCCTTCGACAGCGATTCTCTTGGATCCCCGCGGCTTTGTTTTCCATATCCACATTGGGGATGGTGGTGGCAGCCGCAGGCCCCCGCATTGGAGATCGAAATACCGAAGTAAAAAAAGACGGCATCGCAATTATGATGATTATGGACACTTCTGGCTCTATGAAAGCCTTGGATCTCAGCGAAAAAGAGGCCGAGGACGATCGACTTTCCGTTGTAAAAAAACTCTTTGAGCAATTTGTACTCGGCTCTGCCTCCGTGTCTGGACGCAGCAACGATACGATCGGAATCATTCGATTTGCGGGATATGCAGATACGGCCTGCCCTCTCACTCTCGATCACGGCAGTTTGGTCGGGGTCGCCAGAACCTTGCAGATCGTGGAAGACCGTTCGGAAGACGGAACGGCGATCGGAGATGCACTTGCCCTGGCGGTCGGACGTATCAAAGAATCACCTGCCCGCTCTAAGATCGCAATTTTGCTGACGGACGGTGTCAATAACAAAGGAGAGGAGACGCCCCTTGCCGCCGCGGAACTCGCCAAAACAGAAGGGGTAAAAGTCTATGCCATCGGCGCGGGTACCAATGGAATGGCGCCGATTCGTATGCGAGATCCATTTACTGGCCAGGAGGTTCTCCAAGCCGTTCCGGTACAAATAGATGAGGATATGCTCAAGGAAATCGCAGCCCGAACCAACGGCCGTTACTTTCGTGCGACAGACTACAAAAGTCTCCAGCAAATCTATGGTGAAATCGATCGCTTGGAAAAAACAGAGCTTAGCCAAATGATGTATCGACAATATACTGAATACTATTTTCATCTCCTCTTAATCGCTCTTTCTCTGCTCAGTCTGGGATTCATCACCGATGCAACGATCTTTCGGAGGTCTCCATGAGCGATCTACAATTCGCGAATTCAGACTTTGTTCACCTTTTGTGGCCAAGCGCCTTACTCGTCATATTTTTAATTCGCACGCGACTCTCGCAAAGCAAGGAACTCTCCGCGTTCATATCCCCTCACCTGCAAAGTCGGCTGGTCACACGCACGCGAAACACCTCTCGGTTGTGGCAAATCCTCTTCATCGCCATCGTCCTCTTATCCGGAACCATTGCTCTCATGCGTCCGCAAACTCCGGGTGGTAATGAAAAACTGGTTAGCGGTCGGGTATCCGCCGACCTCATGATCGTACTGGATTTGAGCAAAAGCATGCTGGCGGAAGATGCGGCTCCCAATCGTCTCAACAGAGCCAAATCAGAGATATCGGAGATGGTAGAACACCTCTCCGGTCACCGCGTCGGTTTGGTTGGTTTCGCCGGGAAGGCCAGCGTTTTATGTCCTCTCACCACAGACTATGGCTTTTTCAATCTGACCTTGGGCAATGCCGGCCCCAATTCCATCACCAAAGGGGGCACCCAAATCGGTAAGGCAATTCGAACAGCCGTCACGGCATTTGGCCCCGGACAAGCGTCGCGTCTTATCTTACTCGTAACGGACGGGGAAGATCACGAGAGTTATCCAAAAGAAGCCGCCCAAAACGCAAAAGATGCGGGGATTCGTATCGTCACCATTGGATTCGGCTCGGAAACGGGCAGTCAGATCACCATGACCGATTCCCAAACGGGTGCCAAAAGTGTACTCAAAGACAAGAGCGGAATCCCCGTACTCTCAAAGCTCGATGGAGAGACCCTTCGAGAACTCGCTCTTTTAACCGAGGGAGCATACATCCCCGCCGGAACCGCGGCTTTGGATTTGGAATCGATCGTCGATGAACATATTGAACCCATCGTAACCCTCGGTACCAAAGCCACGACCAAGGTGCAACCAAACGAGCACTATCTTCCCTTCGTACTGATTTCACTTTTTTCTTTGATCGCCGCTGTTTGGGTTGGACATAGACCAGAAAGGGTGCTGCCATGATTCTCTTTTCTCTTTTGGTGATGGCATGCACCACCTCCGAATCCTCCCCTCGTCACATCTACAACGAAGGCAGCCGCAAACTTGCCGCACAAGAACTGGAAGAAGCGTCTACCCAACTACTCGACGCCAGAGACAAGGCGGGTTCTGATGCGACGTTACGGCAGTATGCTGCCTATAATCTCGCCCTAAGTCATGCCCAAAAAGGACTACCGCTGGAAGAAAGTGATCCGGATGCAGCATCCGAAGAGTATGCCAAAGCGGTTTCTTGGTTTCGTGACGCCATTCGGATCAACCCGACCGACGAAGAAGCGCGCTACAATTTAGAGATCGCCTTAAAGCGTATCCAAATGCTCGCGGACAAACGAAACGCAGGAAAAAATGGTTTAGAGCCTCGGCTCGATCGGCTCTTAGAGGATACGCGTACGCTGCGCGATCAAATGCGAAACCTGAGCAGCCAAATCGAATCGACTGGAGACCTACAAGATCCAAGTGGATACCGCACGCAATTCGATGCCTTAGCCATTCAAGCCAGAACCTTACAAGCCGACGCATCGACCATTCTTCAATTATCGGGTGCAGAACGCAGCGAGATTGAAAATAAACTGGAAGAAGAACAACGCGACCAGGACAAAATGCGCATGGCACAACTGAGTAACCTGGACTTCCATTTAAACTTTGGTCGAGACGAAATCGCAGATGCGCGACGCTCCCTTCGTCGCCTCAACATAGAACAAGCCTTCGATCGCCTCGAGGAAACCGTTCGAAAGGTCAAACGGGCACGAGAGCAACTTCTCGATCCCGTCACCGTACTCAAAGTCTTAGCGCAAGAAGAAGAGCAACTCACACAACAGACCATGTCTTTGTTGGCGTCAAAGAATCAAGATCTTCTGATCGACGCGGGACAAGAAGAGGAAGCAAAGCGTCTTCCCGGCTGGTTTAATGGAACATTCCTCTCCAAATCACAAAACGGTATCTCGGAACGAACCAAGGAAATGCTACAACGTTTCGAATACGCCGGCGAATCCGATTCCACCGAAGCCGCTCCGGAAGAACAGGAGATGATGGCTTTGGTACAAGATGCTGTCATTCCGCTTTCCAAGGCCTCGGATTCCATGTCAAAAGCCAAAGCTGCCCTGGAGAGCGAATCATTTACCGTAGCCGTTCAAGAGGAGTACCAATCACTGCTCGCACTGGCGCAAGCCATCGAACGATTTGCCGACGCAAAAACCCTCATCGAACTCTCATACGAAACCCAAAATGCATTGCTGTATCGAATCACTCCCTCTGAGGATTCACGACAAGAAGATATACCCGAGCAAGAACGACTCGATCAAGTCAACCGCAGTCTCGGAGAAAACATCGGCCGCATTCAACGCCTCAAAGGGGCTCTCGAACGAGAAAAACAAAAGCAACTGCAACAAGTTCAAGCATCAGCGGGAGAGAACCAAGAAGAGAACCCCGCCGATTCCGTCCATGCCTTATTTGAGGAAGCCGAGCGCTTGCGCTCGATCGTACAAAACTCCTTGGACGATATGAAAACAGCCATAGATACGGAGAATGACGGTAT
>JAYYRF010000077.1:0-3683 GCA_036127535.1 Myxococcota bacterium
GCCCCCACTTTTCTTCTGTCAATACTTTACCACCAAACTTTTCGATTGTGTCGACAAGTTTTTTGTGCATTGCATTGTAAGCTTCCTCACTCAGTTCGGAGCTATATATATATACGGTTTCGTATTCATTAAGGTACATAAGTGTCCTCCACATGGACTATTTGGGGGAGCAAGCGCTCCCCGCAGAGGTTTATAAAAGACCGGTTCCAAGGAATGGTGCCAGTACAAGAGCTATAACGCTCATAAGTTTAACAAGAATATTAAGGGCAGGTCCTGCCGTATCTTTAAACGGATCGCCTACGGTATCGCCAACAACAGAAGCGGCATAGGTTGGATTGGTTTCTCCGTCTATCTTTTTGGGATGGAGCGTGCCTTTGGAATCGGTAAAGCCTTCTCCCTCAAATGACTTTTTCGCATTGTCCCATGCACCACCAGCGTTGGACATGAAAATCGCCATTAGAACACCGGATACGGTTACACCCGCAAGAAGACCACCGAGGGCTTGCGCACCCAGTCCAAATCCCACGAGAACGGGAGATACGACCGCAATCAAACCAGGAAGAATCATCTGACGAATCGCAGCTTTGGTAGAGATGTCTACACACGTTGCTGAATCGGGTTCTGCATTGCCTTCTTTGAGACCAGGGATCTCACGGAACTGACGACGTACTTCTTCGATCATATCCATCGCAGCAGATCCAACCGCTTTCATAGCGAGAGAGGAGAAGAGGAATGGAAGCATACCGCCCAAGAAGAGACCCGCCATAACAACGGGATCAGAAATGTTGATGCCGAGATCGGTTAATGCAACCTCCGGAGTCGCGGCGTTGCCATCATGATCTAAGCGTACGGTTTGCATGAACGCGGCAAAGAGCGCCAAAGCGGTCATCGCAGCGGAAGCGATAGCAAAACCTTTACCGATGGCAGCGGTTGTGTTCCCGACTGCGTCTAACTTATCCGTTGTTTCACGTACATGCGGCTCTTGCGCCGACATCTCGGCGATACCACCGGCGTTGTCAGCAATCGGGCCGTACGCATCAACTGCGAGCTGGATTCCTGTAGTGGAAAGCATACCCAAGGCTGCGATCGCAACACCGTACAAACCAGCGAACTGAAACGTTGCAACGATACCGAATGCAATCAGAATCATCGGAACAGCGGTAGATTCCATACCGACACCAAGACCTGCAATGATATTGGTGGCTTCTCCAGTCTGCGATTGTTCTGCAATGCTATTGACCGGCTTCTTACCCATGGAACAGTAGTACGATGTGATCATACCAACCAATACACCGATCGCGAGACCGATAATGGTAGCGATACCGACATCATTTGCGGAGACAGCTTGTCCCGCCATATGAGCATCTTCAGGCCAAAATGTGTGTGCCAAACCAAACGTAGCCAGCGCCATAACACCCGCGGCACCAAAGGCGCCGAAATCAAGAGCATGCTGTATCTGTGTCGTATCTGCCCCTTCTTTCGCCTTTACGAAGAACGTACCGATAATCGAGCATACAATACCACCAGCCGCAATCAACAAGGGTAAGATCACGGGGCCGAGAGCATTGTCTCCGGACAACTCTGCACCTTGTGCAGCTGTAAAGCCCAAACCGAGTACCATGGTACCAATGATCGCACCCGCGTAAGATTCGAAGAGATCCGCTCCCATACCAGCAACATCACCAACATTGTCACCAACATTGTCGGCGATAACAGCGGGGTTGTTCGGAGAATCTTCCGGAAGGCCGGCTTCTACCTTACCAACAAGGTCGGCACCAACATCTGCTGCTTTGGTGTAAATACCACCGCCAACACGAGCGAAGAGAGCGATCGAGGATGCTCCCATGGAGAATCCAGCAATGACACTTAAGATTTGACTCGTTTTGTCATCACCGGAAAAGACGTTGGCTACATCTAAACCAATGTACAAACCGGAAACACCGATTAATGCAAGACCAACAACCGTCATACCCATAACGGTACCACCATCAAAGGCGACCTTGAGAGCTTTGGGGAGAGAGGTTCGTGCAGCCGCTGTCGTTCGAACATTGGCTTGGGTAGCGACCATCATACCGAACCATCCAGCAGCTGCGGATGCAACCGCACCCAAAATAAAAGCTGCCGATATAATCGGAGATTCACCGACCTGAAACTTCGCAATACCCAAGAGTACTGCTACAATCAAAACGAATACGGCGAGAACTTTATATTCCGCAACGAGGAATGCGCGAGCGCCGTCGGCAATTCGACCGGCAATTTTTTTCATTTCATCTGTTCCTGCATCCGCTTTGGAAACACTCGAAGATTTCACAAATGCGAAGATTAGGGCTAGTAAACCCGCTGCAGGAACAGCGTAAACTAAGGGATTCATTATTTCTCCTATATAAGGTTATTAATTTCGAACATTGAACGTGTTCATAGCGGCCATAATCCCGTCAGAAATAATCATTTCCACAGCATTACAGCCTTTCTCAAAAATGTCGTGAATGGTATTTTTTTGGTCCGCAGACCATTGTGAGAGCACATAATTGGATTGCTCTCCTTTTGGAGCGCCGATTCCAATCCGAACCCGTAGAAATCCGTTACCGATGTGCTTGATGATGTCTCTCAAACCGTTGTGTCCACCATGCCCACCCGCTTTCTTACATCGCACGACGCCAAAATCCAGGGCCAGCTCATCGTGAACCACGATCACGTCTTGGGGGGCGACTTTGTAGTACCCCATCAAAGACGCAACGGGTTGTCCCGAACGATTCATATACGTTTGTGGGAGAGCAAATATACACTTTTGACCAATGACGGAGGCCGTACCCACGAAAGAACCAAAAGCCTTTTTAGAGGGAGGTGATTCTCCGCACCGGTCAGAAAGCATAGAAATGACGTCAAACCCCGCATTGTGACGAGTTTGATTGTACTTTTTTCCAGGATTTCCAAGACCGACGACGAGTTTCATTGGGAAGGATACCTACGATTACCCGCGCTTGCGAACGACAGTAACAATATTGAAGTCGGATTTGAAAACGAGCTTGTAGTTATCGCTGTCTTTCAATTCCGACATACGGATAAACTTTCCGATGTCTAAGTCGGTTACATCTACGTCAATGGTGCTTGGTATATTGCCTGGTAGGCAACGGATTGTCAGTTCACGAACAATCAGACGCAGCGACCCACCCATACGGGTACCTATAGCTCTTCCGACGGTGCGAACCGGAACCGATACCGAAATCTCTTCGTCATCTTTGACGTTGTAGAAGTCCACGTGCCAAATCACTCCTGAAACAGGGTGACGCTGAACCTCTCTCACGAGACATGTTTTGTCATTACCATCAACGGAAATCTTAACCAAGGTGTTGGGATTTCCGGTCTTTTCGAACGCCAGCGTAAGAACGTTTGGATCGATCGTGATTAAAGTAGGTGCTTTACCATCTCTGTAGATCGAGGCGGGAATCAGACCATCACGACGTATCTTTCGCGCAACGCCCTTACCGGTGTTGTTTCTAGAGGACGCATTCAAATTTATGGTAGCCATAGTTTTTCTCCAAAATTAGTATAAAAATTATGAGTCTATCGTACAGTCCACCAATACTATGCCTATGATGACAGCTGTGAGCACAACCCCGACGGAAGGCTCATTCTTTGTCATGGACTACGGGTCATTCCTGACCGACAAAGATTAAATTATG
>JAYYRF010000078.1:0-3302 GCA_036127535.1 Myxococcota bacterium
GGGATCCCTCTTTTTGAACATTGCAATCTCATTCCCCTGGACGTACCCAAATCGCTTTCGTTTTATAAAAAGAAAGCGCGCGGGCTAATGCTCTACTACATGACGTGGATGTGGATGGTTGCGAAGCGTGTGGAAAAAGAGGGACCCTTTGATGTCATTCATTTGGTGAATTTTCATACCGATGTATACCCGCACTTTCTGCGTAACCCGCACGGCAAATTGATTTGGGGACCGCTAGCGCATCACCCCTTTGTTCCACCGGAGTTGGTGTACCAAAAACCCCGGGCTTGGTACATCGGTATAGAGTATCTCAAATACATGACCAAACAGATATTTTGGAGAAGTCCTTGGATGATCCGCGCTTTGGAGAACAGCGATGTCATCTTTTGTTGTAATTCGCATCAACTTCCGCCATCGTACCGTCGCTTTCGCCATAAGATTCGATTTTTGAATGTTTTTTCTCGTTCTTTGGGGATCAAGCGCGATGCGGTGGTGCAAGATGGACCCTTTCAATTGTTGTTTATCGGTCGGTTTATGGACGTGAAAGGAACCATCTTCTCGCTCGAAGTCTTTCGAGACTTTTGGAAGGAATACCCGAATGCGCGGTTCACGATGATTGGAAAAGGGCCGCTCAAGGATCAGATTGTAGATGTGATTGAGCAATACGGTTTAGAGAAGGCGGTGAATTTGGTGGAGTGGCTGCCGCAAGAAGAATTGGTCTCCTACTATCAGCGCTCTCACGTGTTCTTTTATCCCAGTATGGAAGCGCAAGGAATGGTAGTGACCGAAGCGATGCAGTTTGGTGTTCCCATTTTGTGTTTAGAGGGATTTGGACCGCACTCGATCGCTCGGGAGTGTGCGATAACGGTTCCTTTTCAACGAGGGAATCTATCCAATACGCATGAGCGATTCTTGTCCGAACTGCGCTCTCTACATGCACTTCACAAAAAGCCGGAATATACATCCTTGCGAGAGAAGACCCGAGCTTGCTATCAGCGCTATCTGCGGGTCGAGATGCAGATCCACGATATTTTGGATGCATTTGGGGTGTCGGTCGAAGAGGAAGCCTCCTAGGTTCGATAACGACGGCGTTTGATTCGGCGTGCGTAAGAGCCGATTTTGTGGTAGATCGGTGTTTTGCTCTCTTCGCTCTTGGGGTGGTATTCGTCCGTGAGAAAGGGGATGTACATGGTTCTTCGGAAGCTCTTCGCACCGGTGTGAGGGGATTGTTGCACGCGGTGCCACAGGCGGCCATCATGGATGGTGAGGTCTCCGGCTTTGGTTTCAATGCTCAGTTCGTCGGGGTCGGGTTTGTGGTACACAAAATAGGGTTTATGAAAGCACATCGATAAAAATCCCTGCTTGTGCGTGCCGGGTAGGATGCGCAATCCACCGTTGCTTTTGGGGCAGTCCGATAAGTGAAGGCCAACGTTAAGCATGGCTTTTGGCATTTTGAGATAGGCGAGATCGCGCAGTCCGTCCGTATGCCATCCCAGCTTTGGGTATGCGCTTCCGGGAATGTTGAAGTATGTGTTGACAACACACCCATCTTTTTCGTTGTGACCAATGCGGGTGTCTTCGCCAAAGACGGTGCGTATGGGTTGAAAGCGTTCTTGGTTGATAAAATCTCGAATGTAGCTTGAAAAGAGCGAAGTAAAGGGAAGGCGTTGAATCGACTCTCCTCCGTTGTAATGTTTGCCTTTAAAAAGGGGAATACCGCGTATGTTCTCTTTTTGCTCCGCGATAAAGGCACCGGTGATCACATCGATCTCGTGGTTGATGCCTTGCACTTCTTTTGCGGAAGCAAAGCCGTTGAAAATCAAGAATCCGTGTCGGTCGAGAAAGGCGGCCTGTAGCGGCGTAATCGTTTTGCCCAGTTCAAATCGGGTATTGAGAGGGGTTTGGGACAGAGCGTCTTCTATGGATTGGTTCATGGAGACTCCGATGGATGGAAGGGGAAAAATACGGTGTGTGCCATTTGCGTAAGATGCGTCATGAGTTCCTCGTGTGTCTTTTCAGGCACGAGGAGAGAGAGTTCTTGTGTCGTACTCAATGCATATCGAACGATGAGGAAGATCAGGCTTTGTAGACCCAGTCGCAGTTGCGGAGCAGGTACATCAGGGAAGAGTTTTTCGAGTTCGGCCAGGAGGGGGAGTAGATAGTGATTTCGTTTGTCGTGGTCAAAATATCCCTTTTGTAAGATGTCTCGCTGCAGGAGGCGCAGTGAACCGCGATGCTGACAAGCGAATCGGTAAGCTTCTTTGACGATTGTCGACATGAGCATCGGTGTCTTTGCTCCGTTCTGCAGCGTTTGAATCAGTAGGGGTTGAACGGTGGAAATATCGGAGTAAAGAGATTCGATGCATCGGTCATAGAGACCCTGCTTTCCACCGAAATAGTGTGATATCAGAGCCACATTTACGTTGGAGCGGGATGCGATGTCTCGTACGGAAACCCCGTCGAGTCCGCGTTCAGAGAAGAGGAACTGCGCGTTCAATAAAATATTTTTTTTGGTCGCTTGGGCGCTGCGATTCGCTTTTCTTGCCATAGTCTCTATTTAATTAAATGTTTGTTTAATTCTTTAATGGAACTTTCTTCCTTTTGCAACCCGTTTGTGATCATTCCCATCCGTATCGTGATACGGTAGTCCATACATATACGCTTGGGGTAGAGGTTATGCGGATACAATTTCAGGTAGAAGAGTACACACGATGCGATTTGGTTGGCTATTCCGGAATCAACATGTCCGGTAAAAAAGTTGCGGTTCGTATTTTCCCGGGGCGATCAATACGCGGCACTTTTCGATCCAACGAATTGCGCTCTTTGGTGATTCGGGCCTCCTTTGGAACCCAAGTGGTTCTCGCCACCCGGCCGGGCAGCGATTGGGAAGATGGATCTTGGCGGTGTATTAATCTCATACAGGGCTTTCATGTTCCATCCGCCAAAGCGCGGGGCTTTCCCGGGGTTCGCATTCCGGATTTAGATCTTCTCAACGCGCCGGACGCCAAGCGAATCCAGTCTGACTTTCAAAGCTCCTTTCCGATGGTTTCGTCGGTCGCCGCCGGTGAAGGTTGGACATACGGTCACATCGACACCGATAAGCTCAAAGGTAACATCACGCGTATTATCATTCGGAAGGTGGGGCTGCAGTCTACCCTTAAACTCAGTCCTCTACAACAGCAGGCACGCTCGATCCTACAAGTGGCACACGAGCAAAAAGTCGACTGTTTTTCTCTCTTGGTCGAGGCGGCAGAGCGAACGATGGATGCAGATGAGAAAACCCTTCTGAAAGAGTGGGTGGA
>JAYYRF010000079.1:0-10108 GCA_036127535.1 Myxococcota bacterium
GATGTGCAGTCCAATCCGGAATTGAGCGAACTCAATCGGCTTGAGGATGCTGTATTAGCGGCTCAAGATCAAATCATTCGACCATGGATCACTTCTTGGTATAGCAAAGACGCATCCTCCTTCCAGTCTCTGTTGCAAAACGACCAATCCGGACTGCAATGGGGTAACGCAACCTTTGATGAAATCAGCACAAAGGACGGCATCATCGTCTCCGAAGTCGGCGTTCCCGTAGGCTCGGATCAAACCCAGCAGTATCTCGCCTCCTTCTCTAAGATTGAAAATATACAAATCGACGTTCGCCGAATCGAGCTCACACAAAACGACGCGGGAACACTCGAGCTCCGATATGATCTTCGCGGAGAAAGCGACAGCTTCCGCGTCAATGACCGCGGAGACATGACACTCAAAATCGTCAAGGCCGACGGACAATGGAAGATCCAAAGCATCAGCTTCGATCGCCTAGAGAGAGCACAGAACACTCGTGCACCCGCATTCGTAGATGCTACCGCAGAAATGGGATTGGATAAGCTTCCCATTGAAGACCGCAAAGAAGCCATCCGCCGCGGCGGATATGCTCTCGCAGTTGCAGACTTTAACAACGATGGAAAATCCGACATGTTGGTCGGAAACTTCGGTCCGGTAAAGCTGTATCAAAACGACGGAAATACGTACAGAGATGTAACGAAAGAAGCGGGCATCCAAGATGAAGGTGTTGTTAAGTCCGCTGGTTTTGCAGATCTTGACAACGACGGTGACCGCGACATCGCAATCCTCCGATTCGTAGTAGGCTCTGACGACGGCCGAGGTGATTTCGTCGCCTACGAGAACAACGGCGACGGAACATTCACACGCAAAGCCGACGTCTTGCCCCGCCGACGTTCTTACGACCGAGCCATGCCACTAACCATGGGAGACTTTGATAACGACGGAAACATCGATATTTACATTGGTTTTCCAGGAATCCGAGACTTCACCAGCGGGATCTCAAACCGCGGTCGTCCGGAATGGCTCGCATCTCAGGGCATTTGGTTCAACAAAGGACAATGGAATTTTGTCGAAGCGACAAACAACGAATCTGTAGTTGGAGCAAACCACGTTTATGCACACGCTGCGTTGGCAACAGACCTCAACAGCGATGGAAAAATTGATCTTCTCGTTGTAGACGACTCCGGTCGCATCAACCCCGTATACAAGAATATGGGAGACGGTACATTCGTCGAATCTTCCGAGGATCTTCAAATCACTTCCGGCGGTCTCAGCATGGGCTTGACAACCGGAGACTTCGATAATGACGGCGACCAGGACATCATGAGCACACACATCACGCTCACAGCGGGTGAACGACTCGCAGCGTCCGCGAAAGGAGTCCTCAAAGATTCCAGTCGAATGGGCAAGGTCATGAAGAGAATGCGAGAGGACTACAAGTCACTTCAGCTTTATCAAAACAACGGTGACGGCACCTTCAGCGATATCACCGAAGACGCAGGACTATCATGGTCCGGCGACGCGGCGGCGGCTGGAGAGTGGATCGACTACAACAACGATGGTCTTTTGGACTACTATCTCCCCAACGGCTTATGGAGTTCTGGTGACCAAGACTTCGATAGCCTCTTCTTCCGAGCGGAAGTGGCTGCGTACGGAGATTCCATCCTCGGCGTAACCTCAAACACCGTAGATCGCAGCGACCCAATGCCAAACGATGTGAACGGTCGTGCCATATTCGAGGCAAACGGCGGTCCAAACCCAATACTTACTGTTCTTCGGAACCACAGAACACAGCAGGCGCTTAGCTTCTCCATGGGTGGCCATCAGCAGAACAGATTGTTCCGAAACAACGGCGACGGAACGTTCACAGAAGTCGGCTACCTCGAAAATGCAGATCGCGTTGAAGATGGATACATTGTTGCACCTGTCGATGTGAACAATGACGGTCTCCAAGACCTCGTTCTCCGCAATACAGATCCCGCTCCCGAGAATAGCTACCCATCTGTAATTGCCCTTCGTAACACACTGAATACGAACAACAGTCTCAGTATATTCTTGCAAGGAACGAAGAGTAACGCAGATGCGATTGGAGCTCTCGTCACCGCATACGTTGGAGACAAAACCATCACGAGAGAAATCCGTTCCGTGAACGGCGCCGTACAGGCAGAGCCCTCAGCATTCATTGGATTGGGTAACGCAACCAAAGTCGATCGCCTAGAAATTCGCTGGCCTAGCGGAAACACACAGGTACTGAACGACATCGACGCTGGTCACTTCGAGATTTTAGAAGAGTAGCCGTTTTCCACACCTTCACACCCAGGGACGCTGATGAGTTAAAATGACTCATCGGCGTTTTATGTATGCACAAAAAGATACTCTTCGCTTTCGTACCGTTATTTATCGTTCTTTCTGTTGCGATCGGCGCTGAGATATGGCTTCGACGTACCACGTTGAGTAAAGAATTCGTGCAATTCCTTTTCTTTACGGAATTTAAGGTTTCAAGGTGGTCGTACCTCAATCAATTGAAAGGCCGCCTTTTAATCGACCAGGTACTGCAAACCATTCCAGGAACCACTTATATCGAACCGCCGGAAGCAAACCGACCTCCCTTTGATCGAGTTCCCTATCCATACGAGGTGACCTATAACAATATGGGATTTCGAGACGGGGATTTTCAACTGCCCAAAGGTTCGAGAAAGAGGGTCGTTGTTCTGGGAGATTCCGTCGCCTTTGGAAAAGGAGTCGATCAAGAACAAAGTTTTCCGGCAATTATAGACCAAAAGAGAGAAGATCTCGAAGTGTGGAATCTTGGTTTACAAGGCTGTACAGCGGAGTGTATGAACAGAATTGTAAAAGAAAAATTTGTACTGTTCCAGCCAGATCTCATCATTATGCAATCCAGTGGTAACGATCTCGATCAAACCCTATGGAAGTCCGCACAGAAAGACGTGATTCCAGCTACGAGCATACGTTCGCTACAGTTGGTTCAACGATCTCTTCTTCTGCAATGGTTCCTGCGTCTCTATGGTCAAGATACACTCAAAAGACAACTCGAGCTAACCCACAAAGAGTCTCTAAAGCGTTACGGGCCGGATATACGCAACATCATGGATTATGCTACGAAGGAGTCGATTCCCATTATTTCTCTCAATCTTCCCTTTGCATATGATTACTATTACGGTACTCACCAAGAGGAAATTTGCAGAAACTATCCCGATATTTGTCTCTCCAATATTCGAATGAAGTTTGAAATTACGGAACGACAGAAGCAAGACTATGCGTCTCTCGTTGAAAAGGATTACACCGATTTTGTAACGGCAACCGCCGCTTCCTTACAAAGAACAGAAAGTGAAATGGAACAAATTTTTCCACTTAGAGCCTATTTTCACGATGTCTGCCACTTAAGTCCATTGGGGCACGCCTTGACGGCAGAGAAGCTCTTGGGTGCCTTGGAAGGTTTTTAGACGCCCAATCTATTGAGTCTCTGCGTCTTCTAAGGCGATGACGCCCACAGGAGGGATGATCTTTGTTTCTGGCTCAGACGTGGTCTTCTCAATATAGATTCCACCTTGTAAAACATATCCTTTACTAACAACGACCTGCTTTTCAGATCCATCGGCCTGCACCACACCTTGAATCTCTTTCAAAGTCAGTCGTTTCCGTCCAAAATCCGGATTAATAGAAGAATAAGCAGCATCGGACTCAGATTCTGTGTACTCCAATGCTCGATATAAATTCTCGTTCTTGTAGCTAACAAACTTGCTCCAAAAAAAGGTTTGGTTGTGATTTTCAACCTCTAGTTTTAATAAGGGCAAACCGGCGACTTCTTTGGGAAAGAGCTTAATGGTGACGCTTGTTGCTGTATGTTCATCTTGAACATATGCTCCCATATTCGACCAAACATTGTTTTGGTGATTTCCATCCGCGATGCGCAATAAGAGTTCCTTCTTATCATTGAATACGGCAATCATATGCTCTTCATGACCGTCATCATCCCAGTCAGTAGTCAGACGATGTGGTGTCATAGTGGAACCAAACAGATAACCCTCCACCGTCTTGCCTTTGATATTGGTTCGAACGTGATACCAATGATCCGTTTTTGAACCAATCGTTTGTTCTTTGATCGGCGTGAGAAGCTCAATTTCGTGTGCAAGAGGTATTTTACTGACGATCGCAGAACCCGCACGCGGTTTTGAACGCAGATTGATATTGTTTCCGGCAGCAAACACTCGATTGGGCAATGATTCGTATACAAAATCTACTTCGTACTCTTCGATCAATGCAATCGAGTAACTGGGAATAGCCGACTTTGTAGAAATCTCCTCGTCCGATTCAATGAGAGTAGACGATTCAGAATCGATGGCAGAATCTAATGTAGAACGACTGGCACAAGCCAGTAAAAGGCAAAATAAACTTGACATTGCAACACCCCTATCCATATAGTTAGCACTTTTTTTTTGGTGTTGCAATGTCAAGCGTTAATTTTTAAACAGAATAAATAACACGGAAGCTGAGATTTCCCCCTAGCCCATTGGCATAGGCTGGCTTGCGTCCCGCGATTCGACTGTGTCTTGCTAACGTACTCCAGCCGCCTCCTTTGAATACATAGTAGGTATCTGACTCTCCAAGATAGTAGCCCTTGTCGAGTAAGATCCCCTCGGCATTAATCTTCGGACCTTCTTTTTGGTACAGTGAAGCAGTCCACTCACACATGTTTCCGGCCATCCCCCGAACGCCGTATGGACTTTCATCTACAGGAAAGCTATCCACAATGGCAGGTAAGGGACGGGACACCGCCCCTTCTCGTACGCATACCCAAGACGGATCGATATAAAACCCCCAAGGAAAAAACCTTCCGTCTACACCACGAGCAGCCTTTTCCCACTCAAACTCCGTCGGCAAGCGCCATGTTTTTTTCTCTCGATCTTGTAACCAAGAAGCATAACTATGCGCAGACTTCCAATCGACGAAACACACCGGATACTCCTCTTCCCATACATCACCGTCGTCATCAGGCTGTAAGAAGAAGGTTCCATCTTCGTGGCGTCCATATATCATGTGCCCCTTCTTCGAAGCACTGCCTCCACGCTCTCTGGGAACGCATGACAACGCTTTTTCTTCTTGTGAATCATGGATCAAAGCATCCAAGAACTGAATGTATTCTCGATTCGTGACCATGAATTTCTTCATCACAAAGGAATCTACCCAAACTTTACGCGAAGGTAAGGCAGAGGCAGAGTCGGGATCCCCTCCAGACCAAAACCAGGATCCTGGAACATAAATATCACTTGATGCCAACGTACCTTTCGGTAGAAGTTGCAGTGGCTTCTGCGTAACGGGATGTCGACTGTCCCAAAGAGACAATCGCTCGATAGAAAAAGGATACAGAAGATCTTCGTATCCTTGTTTTGAGATGCGTAATCGATACGAACCTTTCGCGATTCGAATGTTTTTCAGCGGCGTTCTACCGAGTGGCCGTACGATCTTCGTGACAAGCCGACGATTGCGCAAAACATATTGCTCGAGAAGAACTTCCGCACCGCTTGGCTCAGTATGTAGACTGAGGGCGCCGTCTCCACGGAGATAGGCAAACATGTTCTTTGCCTCTTCTGAATTATCAGGAAGGGACGATACGTGATAGCGCAGTCTGGATTCTGTTCGCCGCAATGCATCTTCGTCTCGGTTGAGTTCTGCTTGTGTATGAATCTGCTTGTAGTACTCAGCCAATTCAACATGGGCTTCAAATAGATCGGGCTTGTGGGTGAGCGCTCCTTGTAAAAGCTGTTCACGAAGGGCTTTTTGATGCTCAGCCTGCCGTTCGAGTTCGATGGCTTGATCTTCAATTTGCCAAGCGTTCGCTTTGATCTCTTCCGCATGATACGGCTTGATTTCTCGGCTTTTCTCCTCGGCCTCTACCCGTAAACTCCTGGACTCTTTGCGCAGACGATCTTCGTGATACTTCGTATCGATGGCTTGTTGAACCAATTCCAAACCCCGTTGTGCCGCCTTGACCCCATCTAACCAATCTTGAATGGTTTGAGACAGGTCATGTGCGGATTCAAAGCGCTGGAGCCGATCTCTGTGCATCGCTCTTTCACAGGCAACAATAAGTTCGTTCGGCATGCGTGTTGAACTCTCGAGTGGAGCGGTTTTTGCTAATTCAAGACCTTGCAAATCGGGCTCGGTATGCACGGTATGAATTGGAACCGGAGGTCCTTTACGCAATTGACTGAGGATTTCGTTGGCCGTTCCCCCTTTATACGGTGGTTGAGAACTTAGTATCTGATACAAGATCGCTCCCAAACTATAAATATCGCTAAGGTGATCCAGTTCCTTACCCGCTGCTTGCTCCGGTGACATGTACGAGGGAGTACCTTGTATTCTACCGTAGATTGTAACCAGCGGCTGTGAAAGCTCTACCCGATCTCCAGTGGTGTACACTTCCGCTTCCGGTGTACCGGTAAGCTTTGCAAGCCCCCAATCAACGACCAAAACCTCTCCAAAGTTTCCAATCATAATATTGGACGGCTTGAGGTCACGGTGTAAGACTCCTTTAGAATGCGCGTAGGCAACCGCTTCACAGGACTGCTGAAATGCCATGATCATCTTACGAAAAGTCCAACCATCCTTTGTAGAACGCCACGCTCCCGGTTCGCTCACTCGGTGCACTTCATAAATAACGTCCGAAAAGCTCCGGCCTTGTATTTCTCGCATTGTAAAATACGGTCGCCCATCCGGTAGCATTCCTAATTTGTGTATCGGGGGAATATTGGGGTGTTGTAGCTGAGATAAGATTTGTGCTTCTTGTTGGAATCGCAGGATGTTCTCTTGATTAAAGCTCATGCGTTGATGCATAATCTTCATCGCCAAAAAGCAATTTAACTCTGGATCCCGCACACGGCGCACTTCACCCATCCCCCCCAAACCCAGCAGAGAGATATCTTCAAACCCCTCCAAGGAACGGTGTTTTTTTACCTCCTCGCTTTCAGGGGATACCATCTGAATTTCTTGTCCCTCGATGATGGTGTCTTCTCCATCGATAACCCATGTGATCGGATCCGATTTCCGTGGGTCGATCAATCCCCACAGTTTTTCTCCATCGGAAAAACCGTGCTGGAAACAAAGCATAAAAACCTGCTCTTGTAAAACCAGCCGGGTGTCTTCTCCCCCTCCGGAATTTTCTTTTAGAGCGGACAATACCCCTTCTAAGAATTCGGTCGAGAGATTGTTTTCGCGAAAAAATGACTCGAGTTTTTGAATCATAACTACCTAAGCTAAAATCTTTGTTAATAAATAGCACTACCATGGAAAATCCGCGAGGATCTTACATAGATATATAATAACCCAAGGGGGCTAGGGTAATGTTATTAACTTTTCTATTCCTTTTCTCGTGTGAAGAAAGTGAATACAATCAAAATAAATCTTCGAAAAAGAAAAAACCAAAACCATTGCTCGTCGATTATGAGCATCCATTTTCTGCGACCGTAGCAAAGCATTTGGAATTAACCGGAAACTTGGAAGGCGTACGTCAGGCAACGATCATTCCTCCGTTGAGCGGGACGGTTCGTAGCATCCATGTAAAGGAAGGAGATCTTGTTGAGAAGAACACGCCTTTGGCAACCATTTTTAACGCAAGCATAGATGCGGCAGAGCAACGAAGTCTGCTTGAACTTCAACGCAACGAGAGAGAATTCAAAAAATCGCAGTCTCTTCACGAGCAAGGAGCCATTGCGCAAAGAGAGTACCAAGAGACCCTATCAGCCCTCGATGCTGCTCGAATCAGCCATTCTGAAGCACAAAAGAACAAGGCACAAGCGACCGTAAAAAGCCCCCTAAGAGGAACGGTTGCTACCATTGACATACGGGAGGGTGAGCAAGCCGGTGGTGGCGCGGCATTCAGCATCATTGACCTGACCGAACTGCGTCTATCTGCTACCATTCCGGAAAGGGAACTTTCCTATATTCAACTGGATCAGACGGCAGAGGTTTTCTCTGCGTACAGCGCCGAAATGAAGACCATGGGTACACTAAGTTTCATCAGTCCGATCGTGGACAGCAGTTCGGGGAGCGTGAAAGTGTTTATCGATCTGGAAAAAGATCAAAACACCTTGCGCTTCGGTCAATTTGTACGAGCCCGTGTAGAAATCGATCGGCACGAAGATGTTCTTTGTATCTCCAAAGATGCGTTGATCTACAAAGATGGACAGCCGATTGTATACACGATCGAGGAGATCCCTTTGGAAGAGCGTGAAGAGGCGGAGGAAGAGGCGGAGGAAACGGACAGTGCATCTGAAGAGGATGGTCCTCAATATCGAGCGAAAACCGTCAATATCAAAATTGGCTACGGTGACGAAAACAATGTTGAAATCGTCGACGGCCTAACCCGTGAAGATCGCGTTATTACACTTGGAAATACTGCTTTGAGAGAAAGTACTCCGATTGCCTTTGAACCAAAGGAGGAGTAACCATGTATTGGGTTGTCAAACGACCAATCGCAACATGGATGATAACCATTGCTCTCTTTGTCTTTGGTTTGGTGAGCTATCAGCGCCTTGCCCTCAATCTGATGCCCGATTTGAACTATCCAACCATCACAATTCGAACGGAAGCCGATGGATATGCGCCAGAAGAAGTCGAGGAGCAAGTATCGCGCAAACTGGAAGAGGCCGTCGCAACCACCCAAGGTCTTTCCCACCTCGAAAGTCGTTCCAGAGCTGGTCTTTCAGAGATCTTGCTTTCCTTTCATTGGGATACCACGCTGGATAACTCCATTCAAGATGTTCGCGAACGCATCCAACGGGTTTTCCTATCTGCCGATATCAAGCGACCCTTGATTTTACGCTATGATCCATCATTGGATCCCATTATTCGAATCGCGCTTTCCTCTTCTCAAAGTCTCTCCGAACTCCGAGAAATTGCAGATAGGCTGATTAAACGTGATTTAGAAGCATTAGACGGTATCGCTGCAGTACGAATCCAAGGAGGACAGGAGCGAGAGATTCAAGTTCTTGCACAAGAAGACTGGATGGCCGCTCGCGGTATCAGCATTGACAACATTATTCAAACCCTCGCTTCTGAAAATGTAAACATGCCGGCGGGCTCTATCTTAGAGGGAGATCGAGAGTATTTGGTTCGAACCCTCAACGCCTTCACGGATATCGATGATCTCAAATCGCTTAAGATCTCTCGATCCGACGGGGTCAAAATTCCCATAACCGAGGTTGCCCATATACAAGAGGGGTACAAAGAGCGTAGCATTATCAGTCGTCTCAATGCGGAAGAAGCAGTCGAACTCGAAGTGTATAAATCGGCCGATGCCAACATCGTACAAATTACCAATCAGTTGAAGGCGCGTCTTTTCGATGGTGAAGAGGCGTTGGAAGGGCAACTACCCAGCCATATAAAACTAAGTATACTCGAGGATCAGGCGTCGTTCATTGAATCCGCCATCAACAATCTCAAAAATACCGCCTTTTTGGGTGCATTTCTCGCCATTATAATTCTCTTCGTATTCTTGCGGAACTTTCGTGCTACAGCCATTATTGGCACAGCGATCCCTTTGAGTATCGTCGTCACCTTCGCTCCCATGTACATCGGTGGGGTTTCCCTCAATTTGATGTCGCTCGGCGGACTTGCTCTTGGGATTGGAATGCTCGTCGACAATGCCGTCGTTGTTTTGGAAAACATACAAGTGCACCTCGATAAGGGTAAATCTCGTCAAGAAGCTGCTGCGGTTGGAAGTTCGGAAGTTGCCATGGCGGTTACAGCAAGTACACTCACAACCATTTCGGTCTTTCTGCCCATCACATTTGTGGAAGGCGCCGCCGGTCAGATATTCGGAGATTTATCCCTCGCCGTTGTGTTTTCTCTTCTCGCCTCGCTGGTCATCGCTTTATTTTTTGTCCCGATGCTCGCTGCTTCAGAAGTACGTTTGCCCGAAGCATCCAGTCTGCCACCTTGGCGTGAGCGATTTGGCTCTTGGCAATCCTTCAAAAAAGATTTCACAGAGCATAACGGATTCCGAAAATGGATTTGGTTGCTTTGGGGCATTCCACGGCTCGCCAATTTCTTCCTATTTGAGTTGATCGTCACTCTGTGTGTATATCCATGCATGATCCTTGCG
>JAYYRF010000080.1:0-11979 GCA_036127535.1 Myxococcota bacterium
TCTCATCTTCTGTTTGAATGAACGATTGGGCGTTCTGCGATGCCAAACCCGCATGGTGTAGGCGAACGTTTTGTAGGCGATTGAGTAAGATGGTTACTTGTGCGCAGTGGTGGTTTTCAGGATTGGGCTCGAAAGCCCAAACCGTTCCTTTACAGGCGGAAGCAATACCGGGTAAGAAATCGCCAAAGTACGTCCCTGCATGTACGATATCTCCATCCTCGGCGTGTGCGCGCATGAACGCGATCGTCTCGGGCTCGTATGTGTCGTAAGAGAGTACCTTTTGGGCCGCCGGTCTATATTTTGAAGAGAGCGGAACGCAATAAGCTCCGTATTGATTGTAGCCGATCTCGCACTTTAGTGCGTGAAGGTTGGGGAACACGTCGGATTGAAATCGATGCATGCGCCCGGCGTGCCTCCATCGGAGCGCTGTCCGCTGTAGGTTACCCAGCATCTTGGGAGAGATCCACTTTTTGATCTGTTTTTTCATTCTCAATCCTCCTGAGTGTATCATCGACAATATTCGATGGAGGTAGAGTTGTTTTCGCAAAAAACACAAAAAAGAGATGGAGACCCATCTCTTTTTGTTCGTTTGAGAGTGGGACTAGGCGAAGTATGCTTTTAGTGCATCGACCTTGTCTACTCGCTCCCATGTGAAGTTGGCTTCTTCTCTACCGAAGTGGCCGTATGCGGCGCTCTTGTAGTAGATTGGACGAAGAAGATTGAGGTGCTTCGTCAATTGTGCGGGTCGGCAAGGGAAAATCTCACGGATGCAATCCGCCAGTTTTTCGTCGGAAACCACACCGGTTCCGTAGGTGTCTACCATAACAGAAACGGGGTCTGCAACACCAATCGCATAGGCGAGTTGAACCAAGCAGCGAGAAGCAAGGCCGGCTGCTACGATGTTCTTTGCGGCGTAACGACCGAGGTATGCCGCAGAGCGGTCTACTTTCGATGGGTCCTTACCCGAGAAGGCACCACCACCGTGCGCACCCCATCCGCCGTAGGTATCGACGATGATTTTGCGGCCTGTAAGTCCGCAGTCTCCCATGGGACCACCGGTGACGAATCGTCCGGTTGGATTGAAGTGGTAGATGGTGTTTTCATCTAAGAGATCGGATGGTAGGACGGCTTCGACAACCTTGGTTTTCAGATCCTCTTTGATCTGCGCTAACGTTGCCTCTTTTTTGTGCTGTGCAGAGATAACAACCGTGTGGACGCGCGCGAGCTTTCCATCGATGTATTCCACGGTTACCTGTGACTTTGCATCGGGGAGCCCCCAAGAGAGTTCACCGCTTTTACGGAGCTCGGCATACTTTTCTAGGAGTCGGTGCGAGTAATGGATGGTGAAAGGCATGAGTTCAGGGGTTTCGTCACAGGCGTATCCGAACATCATTCCCTGGTCTCCAGCACCTTGCTCTTCCTTCACCGATCTATCAACCCCTTGTGCGATGTCAAGGCTTTGGCCTTCGATGGCAACCATGATGCTGCAGGTCTGTCCGTCGAATCCCTTCACGCTGCTGTCGTATCCGATTTCATTGACGACTTCTCGAATGCGTTCTGCATAGTTGAGATTGGTCGCTTTGGAGGTGATTTCTCCTGCGACGACGATCAGGCCGGTCTTTACCAATGTTTCGCATGCAACGCGCGCGTTGGGGTCTTGCTCGAGGTGCATGTCCAGTATCGCATCGGAAATTTGGTCACACATTTTGTCGGGATGTCCTTCTGCAACTGATTCTGAAGTAAATAGATAGTTTTTGAGGCTCATTTGATAGCGCTCCTGTAATTGAGTGGTAGTATGCTTTATTTTTGACTTTACGATATAGGGTATAGTCAGAATGTTGTCAAGCTCTGCGACCATTCTTTCACATATTTAATTGCGTTGAATTCTTGTGGAGAATACTCCCCCTCCGAGAATTTACGTTATTAATGTTCACTGAGGAGGTTTTGATGAAAACAGAACAGATTTACAAGAAGGCTCTTTGGCATCTACGCTTGCGATGGCTTGGATTACCGCTCTTTTTTAGCGGTGTGATACTCTTCTGTCTTGTTCTGACATCCCTTCCCATGAGCAAAGATTATTTTGCTCTTCTGCTCGGGTTCGGATCGGCGGGCTCGGGCTTGACGATCTTTGGTGTGAATCACGATACCGCTATGGCATATGCCGTATCGGAACATCCCAACACCGAGGGTTTACACCCCAGTTTGTTGAGTGAGCTCGAAGAAGATCTAGCTTGGAATCAAGCGAGCGTACTGTCTCTCACAGCAACACCCAAATCTGCGCTGTTCATTCCCGTTGTCGCCATCGCCATTCAACTGTGGCTCTCTTCTCGATTGAGCTGTCACTTTGGGTTGAATATTCTGGGAGAACTGTGTAAATCCCCATGGTTTGGAGCTTGATAGATGCCCTCTTGGATCGACCCAAATGCATGGGACGCAACCGTTCGAAGCGGCTTTGTATATGTGGGTTTGGACGACCAACTGTATATACAAGAAGGTGCGCTACAGCGCGGCGGGAAACGCCGCATGCTGAGCTACGATAAAAAAGACTGCTCTTGGCCCGGGTGGTCTCCCGATAACGAATGGATTGTTTTTTTTCATATTACCCCAGACGGACCCGCCGTATCGGTCACCCAAGTACATGGCATTGAAGAACGTCAAGTCGCCAGTTTTGACGATAAAATCCCCATCTTTTCGCTATGGTCCCCAGACTCAAAACACATGGTGCTGCTTTTGCAAGGCGATACACTGGAAGCGTGGTTGTACCATATAGATCGCCCAGGAGAAGGAAGACTTTTGGAGCGCGGGGCACCGCTGTTCTTCTGCTGGTCCGATGATGGTGAATCGATTCTTTTCCATTCGGTTCAGGATGCACAAACCGCCTTGTTGATCCGTCACTTCATCGATCCGCGAATTCCCTCGATTCCCTTATCCCGCCGACCCGGTTTTTTCTGTACGCCGTTGTGGAGTAATCAAACGATTTACTATGTAGAGTCAACGGCGGATGACTCCTGTTTGTTTGCGATTGAAGATGATCAGAAGACGTTGGTTCATCGTTCTCGAGGATTGTTCTCCATGGTTTTGAGCCCCTCTCGTAAGCTGGGGGCTGTTTTGCAAGGTGGAAAAACGCTATCGTTATTGAACGTTGAAGAGAAACAGCTTTCCGATCTGTGCGATGTGTCCATGCAATCGTTTTTTTGGGGAGATGATGATCAATCCTTGATTTTCTCTCAGTTGGACAAGCCCAATGGGTGCATGAACTGGTTTCGGTTGGATATCGCTTCCCAAGAGTTGACCAAATTAGAGTCCTTTTGGCCTACCCGAGCTCAAGTGTTCTCTCTGCATTTTTTCGAGCAATTCATTATGCGCGGTGTTCCTACACAAGGAGACCTCCTCTACTTCTCTGGGTACGACGCATCGCGAAATGAAAAAGATTACACGCCAAAGCCGAGTATCTTCTCGTTGAACTTCAAGAACGGCCAGCGTCAGCTCCTTGCACACGGCCAGTTTTGTGCCTTGCCGAACAGATGTAAATGATGCTGCAACGAATACAGGATAGAATTAAGGCCTACAAAACAGAGCTGGAGGAGAAACTCGAAGAACTCATTCATCAAAAAGTTCAAGAGAAAAACATTCCTTCCGTCGAAGAGTTTCGACGACTTCAAAACAGGATTCAATCGTTAGAGCAAGAGAGAGATCGCCTCTTGAGGCGAGAGTCAAAAGAGATGGAACGAAATCCCGCGCCCGACGTCCCGCTTGTTCACATCGAGTTTGCTCCTTGTAAGCGATGCGCGCGGCCCCAATATCGCATGGGATATTGCCTGTTTCATTTTGAGGAACATTTCTTAGGGGAGTAGCGTCCAGTTGCTTCTGGGTAAGTCAGCGGAACGAGGCGGCTTTTCCGCCGCCACGATATAGAGTGATCTTCGGTTTCTCGCTTCATCGACGCCGTCGGCTGTGGGAACGGCCAGTGCACTTTCTCCAAATCCTTGGTAATAGATCTTCCCGCCAAATCCTTTCTCTTTGAACCAGTTGGCGATTTCTTTAGCCCGACGAGTGCTGAGCGCTTGGTTGCTGGAGGCCGCTCCAACGGTGTCGGTATAGCCCGCGACGTAGAGATTGGCCTTTGCAATTTTGGCGTAGCGCTCAAACACTGCGTCGATTTCCTTCTTCACGGCGATGAGTTTTGGTTCCTCTGCCGGCAGGATCTCGGACTGATTGCTTTCAAAAATGACGTCCTCGTGTGGGATGTCATAGTGCCAAGGAAGGAGATCTGTTTGACTCCAAAATCCATTGACGTCCTTTGCTCGTACGCGAATGATCGCAATCTCGTCGGTCAACTGTGTCCAAGAGACCGTTTGGCGTCTCAAGTTTTGGGCTTGGGGTACGGTAAAAGAGCCCGAACCGACGTTCATTTCGTCTTCATCGAGGATCTCGACTTCATACTCTGCTGCGGGTCGATCGATCTTGACCTCCAGAGTTTTATTTTTAAGGTCGACCTTGTTGCGATCGATATCGATTTTCAGTTGGGGTAGCATTTCAATACCGAACTGAAGCGGCATACTACCGCTGGTTCCATCACCAAATTTGGCGGAAAGTTTACCGTTGCAACGGGCTTTTCCTTTGGGAATGTCGAGTTCAATTTTAATCTTTCGACCTGCGGACAAGCTCACGGACTTCTTGGAAAAAGACTTTCCCGCGCAATTGAGTTGTACATCCATGTTGCCGACTGTTTGGTTAATTTTGAGTATTAGAGCGGGATTGCTGGTCTCGACTTGTCCGAACTTGATCAAATCCAACCCGATGGCATCTCCAGCAAAGGCTTGTGAGATAAAGAGGGAATAAAACAAGGGGGGGGTGAGCATGTCTTTCTCCTTTGGCTCTTTCTTTATACATAGGTTAACTCGGAGAAGTATATTTTATTACGGAGTTAGGTGTGAAAGATATTCTTAATCGATTGGGTTTGGTAGAAAATAACAGTGGTGCATGGGCAGGAGATGCTTTGGATACCGCGTCTGGAGAACGGGTGGCCGCGGTGAATCCAGCAACCGAAGAGGTTCTCGCACATTTTTATATGGCGAGTGCTGATCATCTCGAGACGGTTGTTGAAACGGCACAGTCCGTATTTTATCGCTGGAGAATGCTTCCCGCGCCAAAGAGAGGTGAGATCGTCCGTCAAATGGGTGAAGAACTTCGCAAACATAAAGATGATCTCGGCGCTTTGGTCACAATGGAGGTCGGAAAGATTAAATCTGAGGGCTTGGGCGAAGTGCAAGAAAGTATAGATATGGCTGATTTCTGTGTGGGGTTATCCCGTCAACTCTACGGATTGAGCATGCACTCGGAACGCTCGAAGCATCGCATGTACGAGCAATGGCATCCTCTTGGCGTCACGGGTGTAATCACCGCGTTCAACTTTCCCAATGCCGTTTGGGCTTGGAATGCGATGGTGGCCCTCGTATGTGGAAATACTGTCATTTGGAAGCCTTCTCTCAAGGCGTCTTTGGTGGCGATCGCCACTCACAAACTGATGAACGACGTTCTCAAAAGAAATGGATTCGAGGGTGCTTTGGGACTGATCATCGGCTCCGATCAAGAAATCGGGGAGCGTCTCATTCGCGATACGCGGATTCCGCTGATTAGCGCCACCGGATCTACCCGTATGGGTAAGCATGTAAACCAAGTTGTTGCCGGTCGTTTGGGGCGATGTTTGCTGGAGCTCGGTGGAAACAATGCGATCATCGTGGAACCAAGCGCTGACATCGATCTCGCTTTGCGCGGAATCGCTTTTGGTGCCGTCGGTACAGCGGGACAAAGATGTACCACAACAAGAAGATTATTTTTACACAAGAGCATCGCCGAAACGGTACGCCAAAAACTGGTCAGCGTATACCAACAAATCCCAAATGGAAATCCCTTGGATGAGGGTACGTTACTCGGTCCTCTCATCGACCGTGACGCCGTCGAGCAATACAACGCAGCCATTGTTACGGCCGTCGAGCAGGGGGGAGACGTTTTATACGGAGGAAAAGAGATAGAGGGTGCTGGTCACTTCGTTCAGCCAACTCTAATCAAAGCACATCCATCGATGCCGATTACAAAGCACGAAACCTTTGCACCCATCCTTTACATATTTGAGTACGATGATTTAGAGGAAGCCATCTGTTGGCAAAACGATGTGCCGCAGGGGCTCTCTTCGTCCATCTTTACCGACAGCTTTCGATCGGCTGAAAAATTCCTCTCCCACGCGGGGTCGGATTGCGGAATAGCCAATGTGAATATCGGTACTTCCGGTGCCGAGATCGGTGGTGCATTCGGAGGCGAGAAAGAAACCGGCGGTGGTCGAGAAGCGGGGTCAGATTCTTGGAAAGCGTACATGCGGAGACAAACCTGCACATTGAACTGGAGTCCGGATTTACCGTTGGCACAAGGGGTGAGCTTTGACATATGAAAAAATCGCCTCTGTCTACGTGGAGTAAGTATCTGATTATTTTTTCAATCGCTTGGTTTGTGGTTGTCATCCTCTCGTATTTTTACATCGAAGATGTCCAAGATGGATTGCACTCGCTGATAAAAAGTCTATTGGAGTCAAGCTAGCGAGCTCTTCTTTCTGAGGTATATTAATCTTGTGGAGAATGAAAGTGATGTTGTGGCTATGGTTCGCCTGTTCGGTTCAAACAGAAGATAGCGCGGTACTCGATACCGAAACCCAAGACGAAGGGTATTTGTATATCTTGAGCAACTACTGGACGGGTGAGGGAGACGTGGTTCTCGGAGAGAGTTATACGGGCACGGAGACGTACTATCACAACAAAGGCGCCTATGCTTCCGGTGAGTATGCATGTATTCTGAGGTGGGACATGCATGGCATACCGACGGACATTGGGAGCTGCTCTGAATGCGTCTTTCGATTTGAAATCGAAGCTCGTCCATCAGACGGCGAAGATATCGTAAACGATGGGACTTGTGATGATTATTTCTCTGAACCTCTGACCTTTAATTATGGCTACCAACTGGATTACGAAGGTCACGGACCGTCTTTGATGTATTACAGCCATGATTATTTTCAATGGTATGCATGGATTCGAGACGGCGATCAGATTTACCAAACCCCTCAGCATGTTCGTTACCAAGATGGAAGATTTTCCTATGCGGGTGGATTCCTCGACTATTACTATTATTCCGATACCCAAATCGGCGGTGGGGAATAATCAATTCTTCATCGCGGCAATAAAAGAAATAGCCCGATCTTTGTAATTTGGATCTTGCGCGCGGTTTTTGGCTTTTTCTGCGTAGGACAGAGCTCGATCTCGTTCTCCGATGGAGCGGTGGAGGTCTGCCAGACCCAGCCAGGCGGGAAGCTGTGCTTCCTCGTCTTCGGGCCATCGCTGGGCGAGGGACTCTAAGACTTCAATGGCTTTTTGTGGTTCGTCTTGCGCGCTATACGCCGCTGCGCGGGTTTCCTCTAGCGTGGCGTCCCATGCAGGGCCAAGGGGTTGAGCAGAGAAATCTTTCACGGTTTCCAGAGCGAGAGAAGGCTCCTCTTGCGCCAAGTGAAATTGTGCGATCCGTATATACGCTTGGGTGGCGATCTCCGGATTGCTGCTTTTTTGTTCCGTTCGTAGAAGAGAGAGCGCATCATCGTTTTGTTGCATTTCAAAATAGGCGTTGGCCATACCGAGATGCGCCCACGATATTTGGGTGGGTTCAACGTCGAGAGAAGCCGCGGCTTGGTACAAAGCAAGGGCTTCCTTTGGCTGATCAGAACCGAGTTGAATTTGTGCCTGGCCGGATAGCGCTGTGTATTGCGTCTCTGGATTATCTTGATCGGTAGACGCGTATCGATCCCAGAGTTGCAAGGCTTCGGGCTCCTCTTGCGCGGTGAGAAGCTGCGCGAGGATCTCTGTCTTTTGCTGCTCTCCGTTCGCATTGGGGGGCTGACTCGTTTCTAAAATGTCTACTGCTTTGGACATTTCGTTGTTGCGAAACAATGCGTTTGCCAAGCCGATTTGGGAATCGAAACGGCGTTGTTCGTCTTGACTCTGTTGGAGGGTCTCGTACAGGGCAATCGCATCATCGAGTTGATTATTTTCGAGATAGAGATCGGCGAGTTCCAGTTGAATGGGTTCCTTCTCGGCAGGCGCCAAGGGCAGTTCTTGTGCTTGATTCATCTCTTGAATGGCGTCTTTGAGTCGATTTTGACTGCGGAGCTTGTGTGCGGAAGCAACCAAGGATTGCGCAAGCAGTAGGGGACTTTCTTGACTCAGACGATTTCTTCTCTCCTGTAGGGTATCCCGCTGCGAAAGAAATGCCTCGTGGGATAGGGCGAGGGAGAGAAGTTTCAGTTCGGTTCCTGGGTCATTTTCCACTTGTTCGAGTCCCAAGGAAAGCCATTGAGAGTCAGAACTGATCGATGCGGCTCCCAGTGCACCTTCGGCACGTAAAGAACGTTGCGTCTCGGGATTTTCAGCGACCGATTTGTACAGTGCAAGTGCTTTTTGTGTGTCGATATCGATCATGATGGAGGCGCAATTAAGAGATGCTTCTGCCGATAGGGTCTGGGTGCTGCACATCTCAATCGCTTCGTCGATACGCCCGAGATCTTTGAGGGCGGTCGCGATGGATAACGTGGCATCTGCCATGAGGCTGCTGTCGGTAGTGCTATACTGACGAATGGAGCGCCATGCCGTAAGCACATCTTCGGGTTTCTCTTGCTCGCTCGCGATGAGAGCCAGTTCGCGCCAAGCTTGGATATCAAAGGCATCGTCCTCACTTTCATCTATAACCTGGCGATAGAAGGTTTTGGCTCTCTCTCGCTCTCCAAGATTTCGGGCGGCTTCTGCGAGACCGAGAAGCCCTTGAATTCGAATTTCGGGATCCTTTGATTGCGACAAAGACAGAAAGGCTTCTTGTGCCACGGTTACATCACCGCTTTGCATCATACCATAGGCCAGTAGGACTTCAATATGAGATCGCTCGGCCGGAGGAATGTCCAACGCGAGAAGAGAGCGCCATAATTGTTCGGCTTCGGAAAAATTTCCCATGGCTGCCAACACTTCCGCGGCACCGGCCTTTGCGGCTCGATGAATGGTATCATCGAGTTGATCATCTTCGATCAATTCGTTGTATATACGCAAGGAGTCGTTGGGCTGATTGTCGTCAATGAATCTTCGCGCCTCCCCGAGCTTCGCTTGGGCAAGAGCGGTTGGTGGGAGATTAACCAAAAGTTTGGCGGCTTCGGTATCTCCTTTCTCCAGCAGCATTCTCGCGAGGGAGAGACGCGCTTCTTCTTGGGTCTCGGGTTCGACTTCGGGTAACGATATCGCTTTTTGGTAACTCTCTGCCGCCTTCGTTATATCATCTTGGTTTTCATAGACTCTTCCTTCTACCAAATAGGCTCTCCCCTTGAGGCGACCATCCATCTGCGCGTTCAAGAGCGTGTTGAGTATGGCGATCGCATCATCCGGTTCATCTTCGCGTTGGTGAATATCCGCCATGGTCAAGAGGGCGGATTGCCAGGCCAAAGAATTTTTGTCGCTGCGATCGCGCAATATTTTCAAGGTTTGAATGGCACCGGTGTAATCTCCGCCTCTCTCTTGAACCCGCGCACGCGTTTCGATGAGACGCAATTGCGTCTCTGCTGGGAGTTCCAATTGCTCCGCGCGGTCGATATCTTTGAGTGCGGCGATCGGATTACCGGCTTCGGTTCGAGCTTCCGCCATGGCAATTCGGAAATCCGCTTCAATCGAAGGGCTCGTTTCTAAAAATGTGTAGAGTGGACGCAATCGATCGCTCGGATCTTCATCGAGTATCGCGGCCGCTTCTTCGATGAGTAGCGTCAAACGTGCACGTTCTGAGGCGCTGAGGTTCTCTGCCTGAATGAGCTTTGTGGTGAGTTCCAGTGTTTTATCATACTGTTTTCGCGCACTGTAAAAGGCGCTGAGTTGGAGAAGGACTTTGGTTCGGAGCTCCTCGTCCTCATCCGCCTCGGTCAATGCTTGCTGCAAGAGACTTTCTGAGCGTTCGATTTTGCGAACCTGCTCCGCGAGAGAGGCGGCTTCGATCAGATATCCTACCTTATCGTCTATGCGAACACTCTGGGTCGCGAGAGATTCATATCGCTCGCTTGCCAACGTCGGATCTTCGAGGCTGAGTGCCTTAATTTCCTCTTCCATGGCGACAATATCGGTCTCTTGTGACGTGATGTAAGATGTGAATAAATAGGTACCCAAACCCAAAGCAAATAGAAATACGGCGGCGCGAAGTTGAGAAATCCCCATGGGGTTTTGCATGCTGCTCGCATCATCTATGCGTGCTCCTCGACTGATGAGAGATTGGAGTTGATCCGGAGTCAGTCCATAAGAACCGCTGAAGTCAGCTCCTTCTACTTCTGCACCTCGAAGGTCTACGTCTTTCAAAATGGCTTGATGGAAACTTGCACCAATCAGATTGGCGCTGCGAAAACTTGCATTTTGAAGGTTGGTACCGGTGAAGAGGGCATCGCGAAGATTGGCGCCGGCGAAAATGGCTTGACTGGCATCAGAGCCGCTGATGTCGCAAGATGGCAGTGCCGCGCCGGTACAGTCTAGCTCGCGCAAGTCCGCGTCCAAAATGCGTGTCAGTCGCATTTGTGCGCCGATTAACGATGATTTTCTCAAAGATACGCCCGTAAGGATGGATTTTTCAAGGAGGGCACCGTCCAGTGTTGTTTCGTTGAGTCTTGCGCCAGTCAGATCGGATTGGCGAAGATCGGCCTTGACCAAAGAGGCGTATTCGAAACGGATACCACTCATTTGGCTTTGTGAAAGTTGAGAGCCCGACCAGTTCACTGCAGTAAATTGATAGCCACGCAGATCTGCTCCTCGTCGATCTTGTCTCTCCGCCCGGGCTTGGGTTTTGGGATCACGGTGGTATATGTGACGCTTTTCTACCTCTAAGGTACGCACATACTCTTTGCGTTCCTTCTCTTCCGCTTGTTCAATGCGCAGGATTTGTTGCCTTTCGTACTCGAGTGCCCGTTCTTCTTCACGCTTTCGAAGGAGCTCGAGACGGCGAATGCGATTTTGATGCTCTTTTTGCCTTTGTTCCTCTAATGCGCGTTGTTGCTCTCTCTTCTGTCGTTCTCTTGCGCGGAAAGCTGTTGCTCTTCGCGATTGAATTTCCTCTTCAAACCATTCTTTGAAGGAGTCCATTTTCGACGCTGTGGGAATGGAGTATTGGGCAATTTGGTCGGTAAAGCGATACCAACCGCGCTGTAGGGCACCATCTGTGTTTTGGAACAGGGAAACCCGAGAAAGGGTCTCTTGTACTTTTTCCCTTTCCTTTTCGATTTCTTGGTTCGCTCGTTCTTCTCCAGCGCTCAAGCGAGAAAGAGCAATTTCTTGTGCAATGGATGCGCGAATCCGTGCGAGTTGTTCTTCGCGTTCTTGGCGGCGTTCCGCGCGGCGGATCTGTCGTTCTTCTATTTGTTCTTCGCGCTCTTTTCTGCGCTTTTCAAGGCGATCTTTCTTCTTCTCTGCCTCCAATTCTTGGCGAATTTGTTGGGCGATATTGAGCGAGAATTGATCTGCTTGGAGGCGTTTACTCTGTTCGGTACGTAGCTCGACCAGTTCCTCTTGGAGGGTCTTTTCCAAGAGAGAGCGGAATTCCTCATTTCGTGTACGGATGAGATCAGAATCGAAGATAGAATCTATGTCGGGTATTTCCTCCAGCATATAGTCGTTCGCTTCTGCTTCTTCTGCAAGGCGATACAGGCTTTCTCTGAGACGATCGCTTTGGGGATTCTTTTCGATTTCTTGGCTTTGTGCTTCTTGTGCCTCCTGGGCGAGTTGCTGGTGGATTTCGTTTTGGGTTTGCTCGGCCTGACGAATGAGGCTTTGGGAAATCTCTTCTTGGGCTTGTTCTACAGCGTCGAGTATCCTTTGGTCATTTGAAGGGTTGAGGTAAAACGCCTGAAACCAATCCTTCCATGATTTGTTGTTG
>JAYYRF010000081.1:0-3388 GCA_036127535.1 Myxococcota bacterium
GGGTGTATGACTGCGCTTCCATACGTGGTTTGCAATCAACGTACTCATTTTGTCTGGTGTGGCGTCTTTCGGGACATAAATCCCGCTGCTTGTGAGAACTTGTTGGAGAAGCTGTGGATCAGATTTTGCTAGATCTTGGGCGAAGGTTTCCTTGTGAATCATATGTTCTCCTTTAAAAGTGTCGCCTGAGCATACGCTTGAATAAAGAGTAAACACCGACCCAAAAAGTCAACCTATGGATTGGTTTCACAAACGAAGTAGTAGCTATTGCTGCAACGATTGTCGTTCCACAAATCATCTCCGAACTGATTGAGTGACATACAGTCTTCACCGCCGGAATCGTTGGGTTCTGCTGCTTCCCAGTTTTCATAGGTTAACGGATCACCGTTACTCCATACGAAGTCATCTTCCAGCGCCCTGTCGTTAAGCCCGGTCCACCATTGATTGGTCGATATGGTCATGGCCGTGGCATACACAAAGTCATTTTCTGCTTGGGAGTTGATGGCGACCAGTTCGTAGTTCGTAAACTGACAGACGAACTCAGCCCAAGGCCATCGAAGACTTTGTTCGCAGAAGTAGTAACTGCTGTCCTCAAATGTGTAGAAATTACAAGGACAAGATGCTTCTGAATCCAGCTGTCCGTCACAATCTTGGTCGATACCATCGCATACTTCGGTCTCTCCCGGATTGATCGTAGCCTGTGTGTCGTCACAATCGAGTACATTGCTGGCGTAATTGTTGGGTTGGGAGCAGGAGCGTATTGTGTCGTTCGCGTCCCCATATCCGTCGCCGTCCAAATCCAATCCGTAAAGACCCTGGGTCGACTCGTCTACGTCCGGATCATCGTCGTCGACCAAACCATCGCAGTCGTTATCTTGAGAGTCACAGACCTCAAGACCATCAGGGTTGACATTCGCATTTTGGTCGTTGCAATCTTCGCCGTTTTCAACGAATCCGTTTTCGGATGCGCAAGCATCGACGGGTGACGTGAGATCTCCATATCCATCACGGTCTACGTCGCGGTAGAATGTGGTTAGATTGGTTGCATTGTCATCGATTTGACCGTTGCAGTCATTATCCTCACCATCGCAGATTTCAAGGGCGTCAGGATTGGTCGCTGGATTGCTATCGTCGCAGTCTTCTTCACTCAGATAGTGATTGGGGGGCTGAGTACAAGATAACGTTGTGTTTCCACCCGCGAATCCATCACCATCTTGGTCTGCAAACCATTCAACGGCATCGGTTGCGTCCGCATCGATGTTGCTGTCGCAGTTGTTGTCGATGCCGTCGCAAATCTCTTCAGCGTCGGGATTGATTTGTGGGTTTTGATCGTCGCAGTCGGAAGAGTCCTCGGTATATCCGTTTGGTACCTCGCAGCTTTGGCTCCGGTTATTGGCATCACCGAAGCCGTCTCCGTCTCCATCGCGAAACCATTCGGTCAGGCTGCCCGATAAACTGGTGTCTTCGTCGTCTATATCTTCGTCACAATCGTTGTCTACGCCATCGCAGATTTCCAGTGCGTCAGGGTTTATATCCGGATCGCTATCGTCGCAATCGGTGTCGAGGAGGACATATCCATCGGGCTGTTCGCAAGACTCTTCAACGGTGTCCGGATCGCCAAATCCGTCTTCGTCTACATCTTTGTACCAAGACCCCAATGAGACGGGATCGTCATCGATTTGGCCGTTACAGTTGTCATCGATGCCGTTGCAATTTTCGGGTGCGCTTGGATTAATGGTGGCATTGCTGTCGTCACAATCCAGATTGCTGGGGAAATAGTCACTCGGCTGGTCGCATGCGAGAACGGTATCTAGGTCGCCCGCGAAACCGTCGCCGTCACTGTCAGCGTACCAAACGGAGGCATCGATGGCGTTGCTGTCGACGTTGCTGTCGCAATTGTTGTCTTTGCCATCGCAAACTTCGGTGGCACCGGGATTGATACTCGGGTTGTTGTCGTCGCAATCTGTGTTGTCCGACACGAATCCACTGGGGGGAAAGCAAACGGAGATCGCGCTGCTCGGATCACCAAATCCGTCGGTATCCGTGTCGGCATAAAAGGTTCCGCCATCGGTGTTGTTGAGGGTGGGATCGTCATCATCCACAAGGGAGTCGCAATTGTTATCTTTTCCGTCGCAAATTTCTTCTGCGCCGGGGTTGACCTGTGCATTTTGATCGTTACAGTCACCCGCTTCTAAGACGTATCCATCGGGTGGGGTACAGGTGTTTATTGTGTCGGATGCATTTCCAAATCCGTCTCCGTCGGCATCTGCAAACCAATCCACTGCTGTGGCACCGTCGTCGACTTGATCGTTGCAGTCATCGTCAATACCGTTACAGATTTCTTGCGCGCTTGGGTTAACAAAAGCATTTGCGTCGTCGCAATCGGTACTGTCCACAAAGTATCCGTCCGGTTGATCACACGCTCGAATAGACTCGGAACCTGCAAATCCGTCTCCGTCGGCATCTTCGAACCACAACGCGGCGTCCGTTGGATTCACATCGACGGTTCCGCTGCAGTTGTTGTCCTTTCCGTCGCAAACCTCATCTGCGTCGGGATTGATGTTCGGGTTCGTGTCGTCACAGTCATCGCTGTTACTGCTGTGTCCGTTGGGTTGCGAGCAAGATATCAGGGGACTGTTTAGATCCCCAAAACCATCTGCGTCGGAATCGAGGTAATAGGGTCTTTGCGACGTGATGTCCAAACCGGAATCGTCTGTATCGATCAGATTGTTACAGTTATTATCGATGTTGTCACAAATTTCTGTGGCATCGGGGTTGATGGCGCTCTCGTTGTCGTTGCAGTCCGTATTGTCGCTGATGTAACCATTGGGAGCGATACATTCATTGCTCGTACTGTTTGGATCGCCGAATCCATCTCCGTCAGCATCAGCATACCAAGGGGTGGTCGTGGTACTGTTTTCATCGATTTGACCGTTGCAATTCTCATCTGAACCGTTGCAGATCTCTGCCGCGGATGGGTTAATGGACACATCTCCGTCGTTACAATCGTCGCTGTTTGATACATATCCATCGGGCTGTTCGCAAGCGGCTTGGTTGTTGAACGGATCTCCAAATCCGTCGCCGTCATTGTCTGCATACCAAAGATCAGAGAGATCGGGCGTTTGGTCATCGCTGGGGTCACAGTTGTTATCGATCTCGTCGCAGAGCTCTTGTGCCGCTGGATTGATGCTCGCGTCATTGTCATTGCAATCTTGTTGATTGGTCGTGTAGCCGTTGGGTTGTGTGCACGCCTCCAGCGTCACGAATGGATCGCCAAAGTTGTCTTGATCAGAGTCGGCGTACCAAGTGACCCCGTTGCTTGGATTGTCGTCGATTTGATTGTTGCAGTCGTCATCGATTTCATTGCATATCTCGGGCATGATTGGAG
>JAYYRF010000082.1:0-2889 GCA_036127535.1 Myxococcota bacterium
AAGACCATCTTTCGATATCAGCATATTGTGCGGTTTAATATCTCTGTGGATTACGCCGTGTTTATGCGCATGACCGATGGCTTCACACATCTTTATAATTGCATTAATCGCCATTTTGGGATGTAATGGACCAAATTTGTGGATTCGATCCATCAGACTTCCACCCGTCAGTAGCTCCATGACCATAAAGACCGTTCGACCGTAGCTCACAATATCATATACTGTCACAATGTGTTTATGATAGAGCTTTACCATCGTCCTTGCCTCGGCCTCGAATCGCTCCCGTACCGATTTTCGGAATGCGTGCTCGGGACGTAAAATCTTGACGGCACGATCCATTTGCAGCCGTGTATCAAAGGTATGAAACACCGATGCCATTCCGCCTTCCCCTATCCGAGAACGGATCTCGTAACGCCCTTGCGCTAAGGTTGGATACTCCACTTTCTCTCCATAATCGACAATCGTACTTGTTTATACCATACTTCTGTGAATTGAAATGTTAATTCCGACGGAGCCCTAAAAATCCTTTCCCAAAGACTTTGTAGGGACAAAGGGGGATTTTTGACGTTCAACTTGCACAAAGATGATATATATATATCTATCTTTCCATTCTTATTGGTGAAGCGATATGCTTTTTTCTATTCTGATTTCGTTGGCCTTCTCACAAGAGCCGCCTCCTCCTTCCTCGCCGGATGATACAGAGGACACACCGACAGATCAACCAAGCGGAGAAGGAAGTGACGATACGCCGTCTGAAACCAAAGACAATGAGGAGACCGACACGCAAGACTCCGAGGTAGAAGATGCTGAATCTACATCACCCACAGATGAGCAACCCAATCCTCCCTCTGTCAAACCCAATGCTCCCAAAAAAAGCATAGAATACGAAGATCTAGACGATCCCCCACCAACCAAAGCCCCACCGAAGAAGAAAAAAAAGCAAAAAGAGAGAATCGTAACGGTCGACAAACCCGTGCAGACTGTCTTTCCAATGCTGTATTCTGGACTTGAACGGGCGGATGCACTCCGACGCGTCTCAGCAGCCTCTAAAATAGATACCGCCTCCTTAGGCCCCATCACCTTTGATGAGATTATCATTGGGCAGGCTCCCAGTAGCCCCTCCAATGTAGAGATTGAAAATTGCCGCTCAACACCGGTCTCTAAAGATCGTTTGCGCATGCTCTCACAACAAATCCAAAATGAAATCGTTTACTACGAGCTTGAAAAAGCACAAAAGCACCTCAAAGATGCACAAGAGGGTATCCTTTGCATCAATACCTCTTTGGACTTTCAGACAGCGGCACGGATCTATTACCTCGCCGGTGTACTCGAACAAATACTCGGTAATGAGCCGGCTTCTATTGCTAACTTTTACGAGGCGCTGACTCTCCGACCCAATTTACAATGGGATGCCAATTTCCCGCCCGATGCTCTTCCCTTCTTCCAGAAAGCCCAAAAAAGGGTCGCTCAAGTATCGGAAGTGCCCTTGAATATCGTCCCAAAGGAAGCCAAAACCAGCGTGTGGATCAACGGCGTTCCTCTTACAGCCGAGGAGAACGCATTGCTCTTTAGCGGTGTGAATACGATCCAGATTATCGGCAACAAAATCTACACACAAAAAATTCGTGTTCCGGCCGACACACCAGAAGTCGTGCTGGTTATTCCCAGCAGCCTCTCCAATGCATCGACCTCGTGGATGCATAAACCGGAAAAACAAAAGGAAGTCGCCATCATCCTCACCCGTCTTATGGAGGAGAGTACCAACGTATACCTTCACGATCAGGGGAAAGTATGGACCACCGTGATCGGTCAATCGAACTGGGCAGAACTCAACGTCCCGCGCGGCGCCATGAATGCGAGTATTTTTTCCAAAAAGCAAATCGGACGTGGATTAATGTGGGGTGGTGCTGGGATGACAGCTATCTTTGGTGGCATTACGGCAAACAAATACCTAAGAGCCCGAGAAGCTGCGAACAGCGCCCAAGATACGGACTATTTTCAAGTATTTGATGAATCCAGAACCAATTACACCGAAATTTCCAAAGATTATCAATATTGGGTCGGCGCGACCGTTTTGAGTTTGGTGACAAGCGGTGTGGGATTCTACATGACCTTTTAACAATTTTCGGTAAAGTTCCACATGTGGAGAACCGAAAAATAGGATAGATTAATCCTGTTAGCACCTTGTTCTTAGAGAAATTATGCCTCTGTTATTCCTCCTCGCTTGCGGCACAGAATCCGTAGTTACACTTCCCAGTAACGAAGCCCCCGAGATTAATATCACCTCCCACTCCGACGACTCTGTTTTAATCGAGTCGGATTTACAGTTTTTTAGGGCACAAATTACGGACAAAGACAATCGCGTAGACGAGCTTTTGGTCGCATGGTTCATGGATGATCAACTCGTATGTGATTATTCCAACCCCGATCCAACCAGTAAAAGCTATTGTGAAATCACCCCCAACTACAATACCAGTCGGGTGGTAGCAGAGGTTGTCGACCTATACGGAGAATCCGATTCTGATCAAGTGAGCGTTTTCATCATCCCAAACAGTCCTCCAGAAGCGACAATCACAAGCCCCGTCCAAGGAGGACGCTACTATACGTCGAATCCGATCCTCTTTGCCGCAGCCGTGGATGACGAGGAGGATCCGTCTTACGAACTCTCCGTCACTTGGAACTCCTCTTTAGACGGAGAGCTTAACCTGTCCAGTTCCGCCAACGATGGTATTCTTTCAGAATATACATACTTGTCCCAAGGCCAACACACGATCGCATTCCAGTTGGTGGACTCTGGTGGACAAACATACACCCAAAACATTTTAATCGACGTTCTTGGCAATAATCAAGAGCCCTCTTGCGACATCACGTCACCACTGGAAGGCGTGA
>JAYYRF010000083.1:0-4026 GCA_036127535.1 Myxococcota bacterium
ACCAAAGTAGGCTTCCATCCACTTCGTATACGGCAAATATGTTGGCGTCCGAGATGGCAATTTCCATTTCACCATCCATATCAAAATCATCTATGGTCGGCGGTCCTCCTGTCCCCCAAGAGAGAAGTTCCCATCCTGCGAGCTGATTGCAATCCACATCCGCAACCGCGACTTCCCCATTTCCAACAACGACCCATTCGCCCATGCCGTCTTGGTTTAGGTCTGCGACACCCGCAAATCCATCGCTTACCTCCAGGCTACATCGGACATTCCCTTGTGCGTCGTAGAGGGTATTTCCGGCGATGATCTCTTGCTCGCCATCGAGATCGAGGTCGTGAACGACAGTAATCGAGCCGATGCCTTCGTAGGCTTCGTATACTCCATCTCCTCCATCTCCGATTGCCACCACGGTTCCATCTTCTCCAGCGATGATGGTGTTCCCGAGAACGACTTCTACGGATCCATCTCCTTCCAAATCCGCGATGGCTGGATGATGACCCCCACACGCAAAGGAAGCCTCTCTTGCAATCCACAATAAATTGGCTTCGCGGTCAGCCGCGAAAACGTAGCAATTATTACCACTGGATGGATCGTTGGGGCGAACCGGAGAATCATCGTTTGGATCCTCTCCCTCTCCTTCTTCTCCGGTTGGGCCCGGGATTATTTCGGTCACACCGACGATTTCCGGCCAGCCGTCCAGGTTGATGTCGGCGATCGATATGCCGGAATATCGATATGGATAGGCTTGATCTCCATTACTTTCAAAGCTACCAGCGCTGTAGAGCAATTCCCCCTCCGATACGATCCGCAAAACACCGTGGGTTTGTGGCTCCAGACCACCGTCGTCCGTAATGAAGACGATATCGGCTGTGTCTTCTTGGCTGATTCTCCCATCCCCGTTGTCGTCGTCCAATTGAACAACAACGGGTACGCTCAGGATGTGATTGTACTCCGGAAAGGGCATAAATTCTTCGATAGACCATTCTTCGAGATAAGAGATGGCTCCGCTTTCAGGGGATATGTTACAAGCGTCTACCGTTATCGTTGAGGAGAGAGTGAGCGTGTCACAACTCTCTGTACCTTGATTCTCTGCTGTATCTTGTAGGGTCGGTTCTGCGGTATCCTCTTCGGGGAGATCGGAGTCGATCATCCCGGAGTCTTCGTTTTGGGCGTCGGCTCCGCCAAAGGAATAGTTTTTCTCAGAATCTGAGCATGAAAAAAGCAATACTACAATAAAATGAAACATCACACTCGCCTTGGGGTTTAGATGGAAAACGGTTACCACTATAGTATAAAATTTTGGTGCTTGTGATGTTATTTTTTCTTATGGGTGCCCTTCTCTACGCAAAACCCTACACTGCGAAAATGGGACCAATTCGCATCGGTCAGAAGCGAAAGTCACTTTATAAATATCGTCCTACAGCGTCCTTTCTGAAAAAGTATCAAATTGCACCACACCCAGAAGCGGTTCCGGAGGCAAATTACATTTCCGTGCCGGTTTTACATCGTCGTGTCTTGGTGATGTCAGATAAGGTAGACGGTCGCTATATCGTATCGGCCGATCTCGACGGCAACGGTATCATCGAGGCGGACGAGCGTTCTGTTTTACGGAAGCGGAATGGTCGATATGCAGCGACTCTTTCCAAAACGCTGCTGTACACGACTGCCCAAAAGCAATGGGAGATTCCCTTTTCCGTCAAAATTCTCAGTAAAGATCCCGCGTCGGATCTCGGTTACATTCTCGATACGGTTCGCCGTGGAACGCTACCAACGGGTGACGCCTTTGCGATTCACTCCTATGGTGGACTTTTTCATGTGAATTCTGCCTTCCTCGCGATCGATATCGACGGAAATGGTTCCATTGATACGCAAAACAAAATGGCTATCCGTAAAGTTCAGGACGGATGGGTAACGCTGGAAGGTCTAAAATGGCAATTTCAAATAGAACCGGACGGGAGCATGGTTCGCTTCTCGAAGACGGGTATCAAAGGAACATCTCTCATCAATGCCTCCGCACCCTCCTTTCAGGTCTTGGATATGCAAGGGCGTAAGCATACACTGCGTCAATACCGTACAACGGGTGTCATCTTAGATTTTTGGGCGACGTGGTGCCGAAAGTGTATTTCCGATCGCTCCAAATTAAAAACGGTTTCTCAGAAATACAACGTGCCAATTTTGGGTCTAAACATTGAAAGTAAGCGTACTTTGAAGCGATATATGAAAAAAAATGTGCTTTCATGGCCGAATGCAGCCATCGGATCAAAATCCCTTCTTCTGCAATCCTACCAAATCGAATCCTATCCAACCTATGTCTACATAGACGAGAAGGGAATATTGAAATTCGCCGGTTCTTTGTCCGGCTTAGAGTTTGCTTTGCAACATCGAGACTAGAAGCGCACCGCGGTGTTGGCCGAGATTACTACATAAGAGCCCGTGGAAGGCATATAGTAAAAGGAGCCTTGTAGCCCCGCATCAATACGGTCAGAAATTGCATATTGACCGCTAATGTGCGGTTCGAGATAAAAAGCATCGCTAAGGGTTTCTCCCAACGGCTGCGGTGCGAGTTTGTAGTCTAGATATCCGCCCAATGGAATGTTCAGCCCCACCCGTATGTAAAAGGGAAAGGCTTCGTATTCGTATTGAAGTGAAAATTCTGGAAAGATATTGTGATAGGCGCCGTTCATTCTGTCAAAAATACCCAAGCCAAGCCATATAAAGGATAATTTTCGATACGCATGTGCCTTAAGGTCTACGTAGGCATAATCGGAACCGATCGATCCCCGCCAGCCACCATCGATCTCTTGATAGTATATCGAGGAACCCGCATACGCACTTATGCGCCATTGATTCTGTTCGGTGTAGTTTTGTCCGCGTTTGTACTTCGATGTGGGAAAATCTTTGAGCCGGTTGTTGGCGATTTCAAGCTCTTCCGCATCAACACCATCGTACTTTTTGAGGAAGGCGCTGATGGCTGGGCGTGCAATGTAGGGCTCTTCTTCAATAATTTGCTCGATGATAGACCAGTGAATCTCTACTTGTAACCTTTTCTTCTCAAGCTCTTGCTCGCGTCGAATATCGTTCATGATCGATGTACCCGACGAATCCACAACGGGCTGAGGAGGAGGCTCCTCTTTGGGTTTTTCGGGGGCGGGTTGCGCAATCACAGGCTCCTCGGGGAGATTGCACAGAGACTTTCTTTCTATAATCTTTTCGTTGAACGGATCAAAGGCGGTAAAATCATCCGTCTTTTCCATGTCCTCAACATCGAACTTTGCTTTGCATAGTTTGAGCCAGTTTTCCTTTTTGTTTAGACTGCTCCATTTACCGTATATTTTCCCGTTGGGGCATTCAATTTGAAAAAAATGGCGGCCTTCGGATACAAGATCACCATTGTATTTTTGGATGCCATCGAAGTAGAGCTTTGCGCGGCCGTACTTTTCTGGGATTTGGACGTCGACCTTTTCACGATCTCGAATCTCATCTTTGATGACCAAGAATAAGTCGTAAAGCATAGAGTCAGCGATGCACGGTTTGTCCCACTCATATCCTGGATCTATGATCATGGTTTTGCGCCACATATCCAAGGGCAGTTCGCCCCTTTTGTGCATGGCGATACTGCGCATAAACCAAAGGTCTGCTAAGTCCTTTGGACTTGCGATTGCTCCCATTTTCGGGGCTTGCTTTTCGGCCTTTTTCAGAGCCTTCTCCATATTTTTGAAGTCTTCGGCCGCGAGGTGTTGCTTGGCTTCTGAGAGAGCATCTTGAAATGGGTTTGCGTAGAGCATTTGGGAAAAAGCAAGGAGTAACATGACGAGCCCCCAGTGGTGAACGTTCGAAGAACCTATATCTATTTTTCGAGGTTTGACTACTGAATACGTTCAACAAATTCAATTTTAAGTCTTTAAGTACTTACATATGGATCGATATATGTCTTTGTAATACCAGTTAAAGATCAATAGAGTTAAAAAATATTTTTCATGGAGGGGCTATGCTTTGGTTATTATGCATCTTGGCCTGTGAACGGGA
>JAYYRF010000084.1:0-2859 GCA_036127535.1 Myxococcota bacterium
ATGCACCAAAATGGTGAACTGGCAGCCCTGATCAATAAAGAATAGGCTTTGCTATTCAACAGCTTCCAGAGCAATATTATTATCGGCCTTTTCGCGAAAGAGTTTGTGGTTGCTCGCACAAAGTAGGGTTGCTCGTTTGAATCGTAGCTTCTCGAAGATTCCAATTAGCTTAAGGCTGTCGTTGTGATGCAAGGCAGCGCTTGGTTCGTCGATCAAAATGAGTCGTCTTTCGAGGGACTCACTTTTCAGTAGCGATTGCGCAAGCTCTCTCGCCAGCGAAATTCTACGAATTTCGCCTCCGCTAAGAGTAGAGCTCAACTGACCCAGTTGAATGTAATCTAAGCCAACGTCACTCATTGTGCGCAAGATGGGAAATAGTTTTGGATGATGGGCAAAGTGACGACAGGCGGCTCCGACTTCCAGCTTGAGTATATCTGAAACATTCATGTTTTGGTATGTGATCGAGAGGGTCTTAGAGTCGAAGCGTTCACCCAAGCACAACGAGCATTCGACTTCATAAGGGGTGAGAGGAGGGGTGACCACGCGAATGAATCCAAGTCCCTTACAGGCCTCACATCTCCCTCCGGAGACATTGAAAGAAAAGTGAGAAGGACTGTAGCCTTCTTGTCGAGCCGGTTTGGTTTGCGACAGGAGCATGCGAATTGGACTCCATGCTCCACAGAGAGTAGCCACACAACTCCTGGGAGAGCGTCCCGAAATTCGTTGTTCGAGTAGCAAGGCACTGTCGAATTGAGAGAACCTTGGGTCGCTTTTATGGAGGGCAAAAATCTCTCGAAGCGTCGCGGTTTTACCGATACCGCTGGGGCCGCAAATAAGGTTGAAGCCACCCTTTTTTATGGAAATGGAGCGTGGCTTTCGATAGCCATAGGTTTGAAACCGCTGAAGTTCAAGGAGCGTTTGATCCTTTAATGCTGAGAAGTCGGGAATTGTCTCCTTTTTCGGTGGGTTTTCCAGGAGTTGCCCCCCGTCTTGTCCGGCAGAGGGGCCGAAGTAATAAACGCGATCCGCGATCTCTTCGAGTAGGTGATTGTGGTCAACGATTAAAATCGTATTCCCTTTCTCTTTCAGGCGTACCAACTGTTGCTTCACCGCGATTAAATCGTGTTCGCTCAGGCCTAGTGTTGGCTCATCCAAGACAAATAGTGCCCCTTTGAGTTCGATCAACAGTATACGGAAAAGTCGAAGTCGACTTCTCTCTCCCGAACTCAAAACGTCAAAGGCCCTACTCATGGGGATAGCATGCAAACCAAGTGCGCAAAGTAACTCCAGTTGCCGGATTAAGGTCTGAATGCCGATGTGCCCATCCAATTTCTTTGCGTATTGCAAGAGTTCTTTGGCGTTCATATTCATAACGTTCATGAAATTTTCATTGTTTAGCCGGATATATTGAAGTTCCGGCTTGAGTCGCGTCCCCATACACGCTTTGCAGACCTCGTTATCCTTTGTTCCTTTTCCTTTACACGCAACACAAGCCCCCATCGCGCTTCTGTATTGGAATAAATTCTGATTCGGAGGTTGTAGATACTCTGCCATGGCGTTGGAATACGGTTTAGACATAAACCAACGTATTGGATCGGTTGTGTCGTAATTTACGATGGCAACCCTACCGTTTGAAATACGGTAGGCTTGCTTAATTGCAGAGTATATGCGATCGCGGTTTTTGACTGCGACTTTGATTCGATCCAAGACGAGTTCCCATTTTTTGGGTGGATACGGTGGGGCATCTTCAATATTGCGAATTCTTTCTCCTACCCGGATCCGAGCAAAGCCTTGAAGGACCAATTCTCTCAAGGTCTGTTTATAGAGTGAAGGGTTCTCCAATTCTATTGGTGAGAGTATTGCGATGCGTTGATCTGTGAGGCAACGGAGTATTTCGCGGGTGGCCTCTTGGGGAGAATGAATCGGCAGTGGCGTATTGGTTTCAGGGCAATAATTACACGCCTCGCGATTGAACAATTGAGCTACATTTGCATGAATATCACTATATGTCCCGAGTGTTTCATAGGAGCCCAGTTGTAAATTCTCATCTTGCTTAATACCCAATGTTGTTGGTAGTCCATCCGGAAATTCGGCTTCGGTGGGCGGTAAAATAACGGTGTTACTGTGTAAAGCGGACAAAAGTCTACGTTGTCCCTCTCTGAGAAGGGTATCGATAGCAAAGGAGCTTTTACCGGAGCCGCTGGGTCCTTGAATTAAATTGATCGTACCCATTTGGATACAAAATTCTTTCACCTGAAGGTTGTTACAGGTTGCATTTTGAATTCTTAGGACTGCTTTTTTTATCATTTTTCTTTTCCGGTCTTGCCGTACGAATTTAACTTTGTTACTATGGACGACGTGTTGGGCTATAGTGTAATCGGCAACACCCCAGTTTTTGGCACTGGATTTCTAGGTTCGAGTCCTGGTAGCCCAACCATCTTTTAATAAGATTTGTGGATTGTATATGCCCATTTCAGAAATGATGCTTTTATCAGGGAATGCTCACAAAAATCTTGCCACCAGTATTTCTACTAGCCTTGGGTTCCGTTTGGGCGAAACCCGTGTTGGCCGTTTTAGCGATGGTGAGGTGCGAGTAGAGATCTTAGAAAACATTCGAGGAAGAGACGTTTTCTTGATCCAGCCCATTTGTGCACCCTCAAACGATAATTTGATGGAACTATTGATCATGGCCGATGCTTGTAAGCGGGCATCAGCGGGTAGACTGACAGCGGTCATTCCTTACTATGGTTATGCGCGGCAAGACCGTAAAGTTGCATCTCGTGCTCCAATTACCGCAAAACTCGTTGCAGATTTGCTTACCACGGCTGGAATGACCCGTGTATTGACGGTCGACTTGCA
>JAYYRF010000085.1:0-22440 GCA_036127535.1 Myxococcota bacterium
TTTTTTTTCTGATCCATACGGGTCATGTTTCTCTGTCCAAGGTTAATTTTATAGTCTACTATTCAGAATATTTTTAGACAAAAACGATTAACACGACGTATTTTTTAGTCAATAATTTAGTATATGTTTTGTATAATAGACGATTTTTTAAAAAAAGGTCGATGGTGATATCCTAGACGTTTCTCAAAAAGAGGATAAATAGAGCCAAGCGAGGAGAATATTATGCGTTGGGATGGAATTGCGGGGTTTGGTGTCGCCGGAAATATGACAGGTCATTTGGAGCAAGCAGGAGAGGCAGGCGATTTTGTACATGTCAAGGTATCGGATCGCCAAGCACCGAAAGGAATGTTTCCCTTTTATTTACCTCACTCCGTTGGACATCATCAATTACACGTCATGCCGATGTCTGATTCGATCATCGAAATTAATCCCGACGGTGCCAACTATCAAATAGAGCCGGAAATCTCTTTGTTGTGTGAACTTTCCTACAAAAATGGACAAGTCGCATCGATGTCTCCCCAATTTGCCATGGCTCACAATGACTGTTCAATTCGTAAAAAGGGAGCTAAAAAAATCTCAGAAAAGAAAAATTGGGGTGCGAATACCAAAGGTGTGTCGTCTCAACGAATTCCCATCGACTCTTTTACTGTTGGTGGGATTCTCGATCACTATCAGCTGACTTCCTATCTACTGCGCGGAAAAACACTGCACCATTACGGTGTGAGCGCACGTGTGACCAGCTACTCCTATTTTTATGAAACCCTCCTCGATTGGATGGTCGACCGCCTCGCGCATCAAGTTGATCAAGGTCCGCTAGAAAACTTGCGAGACTGGCTGACGGATTCCGGTCACCCACAACAGGTTTTGATCAGTATTGGTGCCACGTGCTACACCGAATTTGGCGCTTTGAATTATCTGCAGCCAGACGATGTGTCTATCGTGGTTTTATACGACACACGGCACTACAGTGAGCGCGACATTCAAAATATCGTCGTAGCTGATACCGCACCCCTTCCTCATATCTCAGTCTTGAGGCAGCGCGTGGTTCTTCGCACCCAATGACGTTGGAAACGGCAACATGGGATCAACGTATCCAAATGGTTCCCGTACTATTGTACAGCGTACTCGCCAGTGCGGCACCGGACCCGACGCTCCACGGAGCATCTTGGTTTTGGGCATAGTCACAAGAGCTGCTGTAATAGGCACTGGCACCAAAACCGATGGCATCATTTAGGGTATAGACATTGCCCTCGTTGTTTAAAACAAGTCCAAAACGTACACGTGCATCATAGCAAGACATGTCATCATCGATATTAATCCCGGTTCGAACATAATTGGCACTGCTGAAATAAGAGGCGGAAAGAGACTGAATACTCAACCACTCTCTTCGCTCAGAATCCGTCTCAGAGAAGTACAAACCTCCGGTTCCGTTTGTGTCTGAGCCGATTGCTGTATCGGAGAAGAGATCCAATAACGTCGTCGTTTGCGGAAGCGGATAGCTCTTGCATCCGTTGCTCAAACAGCCTTGGATTTCATCACCCTCAACATCGAGAAACGATTGATACTTTGCATCGACACCGTCGGAAGGGGATAGAAGACTTTCGTTCAGAAGAGTTTGATTCGTCCAGTAGGGAGAATTAAAGGTAAGGTTGCTAGAGCTTGAGAATTGCATGCCCAAAGTCCAGCCGCCGCCATCTGTCGTCATGTCGCAGTAAGCTGAAAAAGCATCGGCTCCTTGGTCGATGCCGTCTACATCCAGATCATAGATTCCGTCGGCTGTGGCATACCCTTGGTTTAGTATATCGATGCAGCTCTCCCCCAAGGGACATAAACCATTGCTGTCGGTAAATACGGTTGGATTACTATCGTCGCAGTCGGTTCCACCGCAAGATTCATCGGTGTAACCATCTCCATCGTTGTCGTTATCGATTTGCCCATCGCAGTTTCCGTCGCTTCCGTCGCATCGTTCGGGTGCGCCTGGGTAAATGTCCTCGTCGGCGTCATCGCAGTCCCCGTCGATCTCGACAAACAGCGTGGGTTGGGAACAGCTCAATTCGGTGAGTGTGTTGGTGCCATACCCGTCTTGATCGTAATCTATGTACCACAAAACAATATCGATGGCATCCGTATCTATGACACCGTCGCAGTTATCGTCGATCAAATTGCACACTTCATCGGCGTCGGGAGAGATGGTGTTGTTGTAATCGTCGCAATCAGCATCGTTACTGGCATAACCCGATGGTTGCTGACATGATAAGAGGGTGCCTGTAGTGGATCCGTATCCGTCGTTGTCGGCATCGACGTAGTATAAGGATCCGTCGTATCCATCTTCATCGATGTTTCCATCGCAGTTATCGTCTATGGTGTTGCATATTTCGGTCGCCGCTGGCGAAATTGCACTGGAGCTATCGTCGCAGTCACTTGCATCGGAAACATACCCTGAAGGGGCGGAGCAAGTGGCGACTGCTTCGGACAGATTTCCATATCCGTCATTGTCGGCATCTTGATAATAAATGAAGTCGGGAACATCATCTGTGTTTCCGTCGCAGTTGTTGTCGATACCATCGCATATTTCTTCTGCGTCGGGAGAGATGTTGGTATCCAAATCATCGCAATCCAAAGAATTAAAGACGTATCCCTCCGGAACATTACAGTCCTGTACCGTATCGTAGGGATTTCCGTATCCGTCTTGGTCTGCATCACGATAAAAAGTCATTTCATCGACGTCATCGATGGTTTCATCGCAATCGTTATCCAAGCCGTCACAAATTTCAGGTGCCCCGGGATAAACTTGGTTGTTCAAGTCGTCGCAATCGCCGGAGAGGTCAGAGTAGCCCTCTTCTGGAGCACAAAGACGCTCTTGCTCATCATTGCTTCCATATCCATCGAGATCGCGATCTACATAAAACCAGTCTCCAATGTCGTCATCGACAATATCGTTGCAGTCATTGTCCAAACCGTCACAGATCTCGGTTGCTCCGGGATAGATCGTATCATCGAGATCGTTACAGTCGCTGCCGTTTTGCGCATAACCGGACGGAAGCTCACAGGCATAAAACACATCGGTCGACAAACCGTATCCGTCTTCGTCTGAGTCTAGATAAAAGATCTGTTCGACTTCTTCGTCGATAATTCCGTTACAGTTGTTGTCTTGACCGTCACAAATCTCTGCCACCGATGGATTGATCTGATCATTTTGATCATCGCAATCCTCATCGCTGCCGTACCCGTCGTTGTCGGCGTCGGATACAATGGTGCTCTCGTTCAAGTTTTTGCCGGGCTCGATATAGCTACTTCTGCAGCCGAAGCCGAGCAGCATGAAAAGGAGTGAATTGGTTTTCATGTTTCGCCCTGAAGGATGTTGTGTACATCATGACACTAAATTGTAGCTTCATGACACATCAAATTGGAAAGACGAGAAAAATCTCGGATGTTCTGCTTCGGTTTTATCAGAATATCATGGGAAGCAAAAGTCGTTTTGCAAGTGCTCGAGACGGTTTGTGAGTGGATAGCGACTTTGGCCAATCGAAAAAGCGGTCGGGAATTTTAAATTTTGGCAAGGCGACCGCGAGCCGCTGACGAAGTGTTTCTTCTTCATAGTCTCCCTTTAGAAAAGCAATGGGTCTTTGCCCGTATTGCTCGTGGGGAACGGGAATAACCAAAGCCATTTCTATCTTTGGATCACTCATCAGAACGTGTTCGATTTCCTCTGGATGAATATTCTCTCCACCAGAGATGAACATTTGGTCCATACGTCCAATTGGGTACAACAGACCCTGATCGTCTATTTTTCCAGTATCTCTTGTGTGAAACCAGCCATGCTCATCAAAGGGCTTATGCAGTATGTCCTCTTTCCAATACCCCATAAATAATGGGGCTCCCCGTGCCCAAATTTCACCGGCACTCGAAATACAGATCTCCCAGCCATGCAATGGGCGACCCGCGGAACGGAGCATTTCTCGGCTTGCATTCGGTGGCGTGGTGCAAAGCTGCGAACCCAATTCCGTCATTCCGTATGTTGTGTGGAGAGGAAGATGGCCGGCTCTTTCGATGAGTGTGGACGGAATGGGGCCACCACCGACGAGTACGGCTTTCAAGGAGGGTATTGCTGAGTCATGTTCTGAAAGCATTCGATAGAGTTGGGTAGAAACCAATGACAGATGTGTGATGTCGTACCGCAAAACGTCTCGAGCAAGACTGTTTGATGAACGAATCACCATGGTTGCACCGGCGAGAAGGCAGCGAAAGAGGATCGCAAGTCCTCCAATGTGCCAAAGCGATAGCGAGAGTAACCAACGGTCTCGAGGAAGAAGAGCAATATTTTCGTTGCTCATCCTCGCCGAGGCGAGATGTCCGCGCAGGGAATGGGCGACGGCCTTCGGAGTTTGGGTACTACCGGAGGTAAACAAGAGCGCAAAGATCCGGTCGCGATCGACGGATGGTGGCGACGTTACCGCTGCACTCGGGGGTAAATGAGAGAAGCATGTATCTGCGTTGGTCGCTTTCATTCTTGCCGGAATCACTTCGTTTGGATCTCTTCCCGTTAGCAAAACAGCACTTCCACCAAACCGAGCAATCCCAAAAATCCATGCGCCGGTCTCAAAGGGAGAGAGAGTATGTAAGGCGATGTGAGCCTCTTTTTTTACGGTGTTCTCCAAAAAAAGAGAGACGCCTTGGGCAGCTTCGTTCCACTGTGTGTAGGTATACCGCGTCTCTCCATCGATGAAAGCGATGGCGTCCGGATGTTTTTGCGCGGCCTGGTAGAGAGGGCAGATCATCCCTGAGCATCCAGTTGAAGGAATTCGGTGTCGATATCCGATGCCTGTACGTCGGAGCCGGACCTAAGAAATCCGTTGTGGGGAAGAGCGCGGTGCGCGATAAGATCGGCAGCAAACCAACTCGCTGTGCCAAGACCGTGAGTGGTTTTGGGTTGTGCTGCGGCGAGATTACAGAGTGCATGAATCCCAATACTGCTTTCAAAGGTTGAGGACACAACAGCAGAAATATTTCGTTCGCTTGCCTTTTGCATCCACTTTTTGGATTCGCAGATACCCCCTTGCAGTGTTGGTTTTAGTATGATGGCGCGAAGGGTTGGAATATCCCAAATGTGCTCTTGGAGTTGAGGCAGGCTTTCATCTACTGCGATGGGGAAGGGAAGCGTACTGAATTGCGTTGGATCGCGCAGTGGTTCTTCGATATACTCGATTTTGGGATGAAGAAGATCGATTCCTTTCCAAAACGCCAGCGCCTCGGAAACAGACCAAGCGCGGTTTGCATCCAGGCGTATTGTTGCGTGCTTCGGCAGAGACAGGTTCAGCAAAAATTTGATTTCCTCCGCCAAAGATGCACGTCCTACCTTGATTTTATAGCAGGAAAAAGACGGATCAATCGGAGTTGTCGGTGAGAGAAGTCCATTGACAGAAATCGGAATGGCAGGAGATGGATTTTGCTCTGTCATTTCCAATGCAAAACGTGCCAACGAAGATAAATCATTTCGGTTGCTCGGTTTCGAAAGAGAGCAAAAAGCGATGAGTTCTTCGCGAACGTGAGCAAGGGTATATGCATGAAAGCCTTCGATGGGTGCGGCTTCTCCAATGCGAACACCCTCGTTTGTTCTTCGAAAGATCAAGAGACCCTTCCTTTGGAAGCGGTTGGCGCCTCTGGCAAGTATCGGGCGTTTGAGAGGAAGGGTATAGGTGTAAACCGCCCAGCGATTCACAGGAGCCATCCGATGCAAAAGGTACTGCTGTAGAGGATTAAGATTTTCGCGGTTTTACCGAGGTTGGGATCGAGTGCTGCGCCTTCTTGCGTCCACATCGAACGAATGATGGGAATGGCAACCATGGTCGCCAAAGCGGGTAGAACCATCCAAGTTCCATGTGTTACCGCAAAATACAGCGCAACTCCGGCGGCAAAGAGGATACACAGCGTATACTCTATGCGTACGAACGTAGCACCGAAACGAACGGCGAGGGTATTTTTTCCGACTTTGATGTCGGTGTCTTTGTCTCGTAGGTTGTTGACCACCAAGATGGCGGTTGAGATCAATCCGGAGCCCAAACCTGCGATGATCGCATCCGTTGAAATTGATAGGCTCTGCACATATTCTGTACCGGCTACGGCGACGGGTCCAAAAAATATCAGTACAAATATATCGCCCAATCCCATATATCCGAGTGGTTTGGGACCACCGGTATACAGAATGCCAGAGACAATGGAAAGAGCCCCCAGTACGATCATCGGCCAACCACCCCGAAAAGTGAGGTAGGCGATAATCGGAACGATGAGAGAAAAGGTTAAGATGAAAGCCCATTTCATCGCAGTGGGTGTAATCAAACCAGCTTGGGTTGCCCGTGTTGGACCGATGCGCTCCTCGGTATCCGCACCATTGATGAAATCGAAATAATCGTTGGCGAAGTTCGTGCCGATTTGAATGAGTATTGCACCGAGCATAGCCATCGAGGCTGCGAGAATGTGAAAGTGACCTCCGTCCCATGCGATCGCACATCCGATGAGAACCGGTGCAATGGCGGCGGGAAGGGTCCGTAGGCGAGCAGCTAAAATCCAATCTTTCATGACAGTTGCTGGGAGATGGTTTCTTGCAGTGCGGCACTGAGTGATCGATGAAGAAGCAGATTTTCTTTTCGATCGGTAAAAATCTCTACAATCGAGAACTGGGGGTTCTGAAAAAAGGAGTCCAAAGCTTCTTGGAGTTTTTCCAGTGCATTGATTTGCTGACAAGGAACTCCCATACTGCTTAGCATGGGTAAGAATGACTTTTTGTGCGCTGTTGCGAACAGCTGCTCAAACATGTCCTCTTGCTTTGAAATGGGAAGAAACGAAAAAATACCGCCACCACCATTGTTAATGATGCATACGAACAGGGGAATGTTGGACTCGGCCAGTTGTAGAAACGTTCCCAAATCATGCCAAGAAGCGAGGTCTCCCAAGATGGCTACGCCGATTTTTTGGGATGCATGCGTCCAACCAGCCGCGGTTGCTAACACACCATCTATACCACTTGCTCCTCGGTTGACTGCGTTTCGTATGGTCTTTTTATTGGGAATAACAAAGCGATTAAAATCTCGGATTGGCATGCTGTTCGAAAGAAACAGTGTAGCCGTATCGGGAAGCCGTTGGCAGATGATCCGTATGGTTTGTGGCTCGGATAACTCTTCCTCCAGAAGTGTGCGGATTCGGTTTTGTATCGCCGGGAGAAGAGGCTGAAAGGAAACGTTGTGAGACAACGTCGGAAGCGACCTTGGAATATTGGTGATATAACGAGTCGTGACGCGGGTACTTTTGCGGCGAGGATCGGGTCGAATATGCAGATACGTACAATGCTGTTCGTTACTCCAGCGATCGAGTTCTTTGGAAACGAAAGATCCGCCCAAATGTACGATTAAATCCGGCTTTAGGTTTCGCAAAAAGTCTTGGTTTTTGAGCAATTCATCAATGGGATAGAGTTGATTGGGAATTGCTTGCAGGCGAATTCCGCTCGACGCATCACAAAAGACAGGACATTGGGATTCTAAGGCGATGTTTTTTGCGTGCTGTTGGTCGGTTTGATCTTGGATTTCTCCGATGAGCAGAACCGCCTTCTCGTGCGGCGGGATTTTGATGTCCTTGGTTAATCGTCCTTTATAGATACTGCAAAAGGGCTTTTCGTCGTGGTTCGGATGAACAGAGGGTACATCGGTTGGATCGAGTGGTTTGCGAAACATGCAGTTGATGTGTACGGGACCATCAAGGGAATGGGCATAGGCTTGGTCTATTAAGGAGAGTAGATTCGCTGTATCCATACTTTCATTCGGGCAAGGGAGGTCGAAAAAAAAACGAACCTTGTCTCCGAATAGTTTGACCTGATCGATGGTTTGATTGGCTCCGCTTGTGCGTAACTCCGGTGGGCGATCCGCAGAGAGGAGTAAAAGTGGAATATGAAGTGCGTCCGCTTCGATAACGGCGGGGTGTGCGTGAGAGATCGCGGTTCCGGAAGTTGTGACGACAACAGCGGGTTTTTGCGTATATTTGCCGATTCCCAAGGCAAAGAAAGACGCCGAGCGTTCATCGACGAAGACGTGCGCATTCGCCTTGGGATGTCGGGCGATGGCGGCGGTGATCGGTGTTGAGCGAGAACCGGGCGCAATACAGAAGTCTCGAACACCGAGTCGTGTGAGTTCTTCGACGATGAGATTACCCCATTCGGTATTCATTTAGATTCCAGTTGGAAGTATTGCTGACTTTTTGTCTCGATCTCTTGCCATTCTTGTTCCGCATTGGAACCTTCTACAATACCGGCACCTGCCCACACATACACCCCATCCTGGTGGAAGAGAGCGGAGCGGATTCCCACCGCAAATTCTGCGGCGTTTGCGCTTAGCCATCCAATTGGGCCGGCATACCAACCGCGATCGAACTGCTCGAAGGACGATATTTTTTTTCGCGCATACTCTTGCGGCAGACCGCAAACGGCAGGGGTAGGATGGAGGACGCTCAAAATATCTTCGATGGAAACGTCGTTTTTTATGGATGCTTCAATGGTGGTTTGTAAGTGAATTACATTGCTATTTTGAATGATCCTTGGCGTCGGACCGTGGGTTACTTTTTGGCTGATTGGCCGAAGCTGTTTCAATATATGATCGCGAACATAGAGATGTTCCCGTAAGTCTTTTTCTGATTGCAGCAATTCTATGGGATCTATCTCTTTCGAACGGGTTCCGGCGAGGGCTTCTGTTTTCAGTTTTTGTTCGTGTAGAGAGAAAAGTCGTTCGGGGGAGCATCCGATAAAGGTAGAATTTCCGTACGGCGAAAAGGCAAAATCGAATGTGGAGGATTGTTGCCTTTTCAGAGCGCGTAGGGCTTCCAAAGGAGATATCGAAATTTGCAAACGAGATTGTCGAGCCAAAACGATTTTATGGAGAGTTTCTTGCTGGAAGTCTTCATACGTTTCGTCGATGATGCGTGTCCAGTTTTCCTGAGAAGGAATGTATCGATCGGGCAAAAGAGAACCAAAATGGTACGACGAAGAAGTTTGATGGGGTAGTTGGGTTGATTCTAGGAAATAGTGTTGTTCTTTTCTGTATATGCACAACTTGGGCACCCAAAAGGTTTGGTTACCAAACTCGCCCCATCCATCACTGTCTCGGGCAAAACTCATGCCACCAAAGGCTCGAATCGATGGATGAAGGGATTTTAGTCTCTCTTGCGCTATGCGAATAGAGGCATAGTGTGTTTCTGCAAGGTCGATACCGCCCCATTCTTCTTCCTTGTTCCGAGAGCACCAGTATACGAACGGACGGTCTGTGTAGCGTTCGATCCAAGATAGAATATCGACAGAGTGGTTGAGGGGAATCCGAACAAAATGCGTTCGAAGTTCTTGATGCATTCCTTCCACCCGCAGTAATGCTTGCGGGAGGGAGAGCGATTCCTCTTTCTGGAGGATATTCATCGAATGCCCTCATATAGGTTGGCAATACCAAAGGTCAAAGAATGGACGCGCACCGTTTGAAACCCGGCGTCTTTCATTAAGCCCGCAAACGCGTCTCCGTACGGGAACGATTCAATTGTGGTGTTTAGATACCGGTAGGCAGGTTTGTCTCCGGATACCAAACCACCAACGGTGGGCAAAACGTTTCTTAGATAGAACAGATGTCCGAAGCGAACGACCGGATTTCTGGGAATGGCGAATTCTAAAATGAGGGCTTTCCCATTTGGCTGGAGAATGCGATGCATCTCGCGGAGCGCTTTGGGAACGTCGGGTACGTTCCGGATCCCGAAAGAAATGGTCACCGCATCAAAGGAATTGTCTTCGAGAGGGAGGGCACAAGCATCTCCTTGCTGCAGAGATATTATTTGTTCCATTTTGCGATCCCGTACTTTTTGACGGCCTATATCGAGCATACCTTCTGATAAATCCATTCCCACCGCGGATTGGATTTTTTGAGGATATTGCTTGCACAAAGACAAAACTTGATCTGCAGTGCCGGTTGCTAAATCTAAAATTTGGATGGCCTCTTTGGCGGGTAAGAGATTTCCAACCTTTTTTCTCCAGCGTGTGTCTAGCCCAAATGAAAGCATCCGATTGACGGGATCGTAGGTTTTGGCGATCCGATTGAACATTTGCCAAGAGGTACTTTTGCTTTGATCTTGTACGGTCATGATGCATTCCAAAAATCGAGATGTGTTTGAAGGGCGGTTCGCATTTCACGGATGGGAGCCGATGTTTGAAACCACCACGAAAAACTGAGGGCGGCTTGGTGTAAAAGCATGCTTTGTCCGTCGGCGCTGACAAGACACTTTTGAGATGCTTTTTGGACGAGGGGCGTCGGATGATACACCAAGTCGATTAGGGAGTCGCTTGGCTTAAGTGTGGGGTGTGGTGGAAAAGCCTGTGCAAGGGATGTGTTTGGCGTTCCCAGCGGTGTGGCGTTTACGATCAGCAGAGGGATGATCAGCTCGTGGGGGTTCGTGCACAGAACGTAGGACTGATTGGGGTAATAGCTTTGAAAGTGTTCGATTAGCGCAATCGCTTTTGCCGTCGTTCGGTTGTATACATAAATGGAGCGCGTTCCCATACCGGAAAGAGCATCGGTTACAGCATAGGCAGCCCCTCCTGCCCCCAATATCAGAACATCCTTGTCTGTGTAGGGGAATCGCGATTCTTTGAGAGCGGATAAGAAGCCGAATACATCACTATTTTTCCCAATTAACATCCCATTTTCGTCTTTTATAACGGTGTTTACCGCTCCGATTCTTTCGGCGATGGGATCTATACGATCGAGGAAGGGCAGAATTTCTTTTTTGTGTGGCTGTGTAATGTTGGCTCCCAAAAAAGAAGGGCTTCTCAAGATTGAAATTGCGGCACTTAAGTTGTCTTTTGGTGTAGATATCGGAACGTACACGGCATTGATAGATCGTTTTGAGGCTGCATAGTTGTGCATGCAATAGCTCAAAGAATGTTCGATATCGCTGCCGATTAAGCCGAGGATTTTTGTTTTCCCATCGATCATGTTTTAGTGGAAAATTTTTGAATGAGGGTTTGTACGTTCAGTGGATTTAGGGAGGACAGCATGTTCAAGAATTGATTCATGAAGGTTGCTAGGTTCAACATAGATTGAATCCGCTGAAGTTTTTTGGGAGAAGCTTGATCTTGTTGGGCTTCTCGGTGTGCTTCTTCGAGTATTCGTTTGGTTCTTTTGAGCAAACCGGCTTCTCTTTGTCGAAATACGCCGATGATCATCTGCGCGATGTGTTCGTTTGCAACGTATGTTCTGGGTTTTTGATCTTTATTGGCAACAACGACCTTCCACTGTTCGAGGTCTTGCATCAACATGGATACCGCCCCTTTGGAGAGACCGAGTACTTTTTGAATTTCAGCGGACCGCATGGGCCTCTCTTTTAGATACAATAGAGACCAAATGCGACCATGGTTCTTTTTAAAACCCCAAAATCCGATTACATCTCCAACGGCGTTAATCGTTTTTCTTTCCCAAGTTTTTATTGCGGAGGATGCGGGGATCGAATCTTTTGGGGGAGTGGAAGTACTTCCCCAAGGCTTGGATCTCATACCGCCTCCGACTGTGGAAGTTGCTTACAGATCCCCCTTGCCCAAAGTGCGATTTCTCTGCAGCCCTTTTTTTGAATGTAAGGGCCGAGAGATTCCAAAGCAGTATCGATATATTCTTCAATAATCCTGCGTGTTTGTTCTGCAGCACCGGTTTCAATGGCCGCACGACCGATGAAATAGATTTCTTCTTCGGACAGCGTGGGTTGTTTCCAGTACTTGTTGAGCATCTTTCGGAATGCGGGTGATTTGTCTTGCGCGAGTATAATCGGAAAGCTTGGGTTTCTGTTTCGGATATCTGCAAATGGGGTTTTACCCGAAGCGGATTCTTGCAGATCCAAAAGGTCGTCGGCCATCTGAAAGGCGATGCCGAAGTTTGTTCCAAATTGACCAAATCGCTCTTTGGCATCTGCATCGTTTGCGAGTTCAGCGGTGGAGCGACCACACCAACGGAACATGGAGGCTGTTTTACCTTCTGCAATGTATATCCACTGCTGTTGCGGAACGTCAGTAGAAGATCGAATGTGGGATTCCAGCATGGTTGCACGGGTCATGTCCGCTACAACTTCCAAGGCTTCTTGCGCAATGGATCTCGGACATCTATGTAGACCTTTAATCGACTCCGCGAGTAGAAGATCTCCAGCAAGAACCGCTGTAATGTTATCCCATTTTACGTTTACAGTGGGGCGTCCTCGCCGAAGGGTACCGCTGTCGATCACATCATCGTGGAGTAAGCTTGCACCGTGAATGAATTCGCCGGTGACGGCGACGTCTACAAGTCGATCGAAATCGGTTTCGACAGAGAGGCCGAAGTAATAGCAAAGCTTGGGTCTCGCGCGCTTGGCTCCAGATGCCATGCAAAGGTGTTGTGCGGCTGCCGCCAATGCGGGTTGATCTGACCAGGATGCTTCCTTATCCCATGACAAGGACTGTAAGATTTTGTCTTCGACTTTTTCCAAGAATCGAGCTTGATTTGGCTTGAGTAGTATCATTGAATGTTCTTAGTTTAAGACTCCTTGAACCAAGTATAAGCGCACCAAAGCATTTTTGCAACTGTATTTGAAGTTGACACGACGTAGAAAATCTATATGTAAACAGAGGGTATGTGCCTTTGGGCAAAGGAGGAAGATTGAATGTTGTTGTGACCGGTGGAGCCGGCTATATCGGATCAGTCTTGGTTCCGATGTTGTTGGCCGAAGGACATCACGTGACGGTGCTCGACTCTCTATTGTATGGAGGTCACGGTTTACTTCCTCTCTTCATTCATCCGCACTTTTCTTTTTTTGAACAAGACATACGCGATCGGGAAGGATTGGCTCGACATCTCAAAAATGCAGAGGTCGTCATTCATTTGGCGGCCTTGGTCGGCTATCCCCTGTGCAAAAAAAAGCCACAAGAGGCAATTCAGATCAATCTCGAAGGCGCCAAAAATATTTTAGATCTCACGTCTCAACACACGCGAACGATCTACGCTTCTACCGGATCTAACTATGGTGAGGTGCAAGGAATATGTACGGAAGACACCCCGCTCAACCCTTTATCGTTGTACGGGCAAACCAAAACCGATGCGGAGCGTCTATTTGTAGAGCGAGCAAATTCCGTATCCCTTCGATTCGCAACCGCGTTCGGCTTGTCTCCACGGCTTCGTTTGGATCTCATGCTCAACGATTTTACTTGGCAAGCGATCCATCAGAAGTACTTGGTCGTGTACGAAAAGCATTTTCGGCGAACGTTTATTCATGTAAGAGACATTGCCCGGGCAATCATGCACGTCATGGAGCCGTCTATCTGTAACGGTCATCGCGTTTTTAACGTTGGCAATGAGAGTTTGAACTATACCAAAGAAGACATTGTCAATCTCCTTCAGCAGCGATTGGAGTTCTTGGTTCATTTTGCCGAAATTGGCAAAGATGCGGACCGTCGCGATTACGAAGTCGACTATTCTCGGATTCGTGCGACGGGGTTTCAAACAACCGTCGATATCGAGAGCGGGTTACAAGAGCTCATCGATGGACTCGCGACCGTAAAAATAAAAAACCCCTACAGTAACGTTTGATGATTGGGCAATATAAATCGGTTCTTATAACCGGTGGAACGGGTTTTCTCGGACAAGCCTTGGTCAGAAGTCTCCAAGAAAAAGGAGTACCGAACCTACACGTTCTATCCTCTGCCGATGCGGACTTGAGAAATCGCGATTGTGCGCGCCGTGTCATCGCGAACTATAAACCGGAATGTGTGATACATGCTGCGGTACAAGGGGGCGGAATCGGCTGGATGAAAGATCACCCGGTGGAGTCGGGACTCGATAACGTACGGATGAACTTAAATATGTTGGAGGCTTCTTTTCAAGGAGGAGTTGTATCGTTCGTCGGGGTTTCCTCGGCTTGTGTCTACCCGAAAAGTGGTTCGGTTCCATACAAAGAAGATTCTGTTTGGGATGGTTATCCGGAGCCGACCAACGGGAGTTATGCCCTCTCCAAAAGAATTATGATGGATATGGGGAGGGCATATGCTCAGCAGCATAACTTTCATTCTGTTTTCCCTGTCTTGGCCAATTTATACGGACCCGGAGATCATGTAGATCCGAAGCGTGCTCATGTCGTCGCAGATCTCATGATTCGATGCTCTAAAAATCCGTCTTGCCTACGGGTTTGGGGAACCGGAGCAGCGAAAAGAGAGTTCTTATTTATAGATGATGCTGCCGAAGGCGTATTGGCATGCTTGGGCGCACCCAATGGGAGCATTGTGAATATTGGTAGCGGTATCGAGACGCCCATCCTAAGCCTCGCAAAAGCCATTGTTGACGCATATGAATTGGATATCGATATCGAATTGGATCCGACGAAGCCCGATGGGCAACTGCGTAAGGTTTTGGATGTACAGAAGGCACGAAAAATCCTTGCTTGGCATCCAAAAACCCCATTAAAAGAGGGATTGCGGAAAACGGCGCTTTGGTATAAAAGCCAATTGAGTGTGGTTCCACCCTAAAGAATTTTTGGCGGCGGCGAAAAGATGATACCTTTTTGTATCCCCAAAGAGAAACAACCTTATGATTCTTCTTGTTTTTTTGGCCTGTTTGGAGAGAGTTACCGGAATTCCCACTCCTTTGGATCCACGATTTTTTGCTTCGAACAAAGGAAGCGCGGCTTCAAACGATGGGGGATCTCAAGAAGACGCCACTCCCTTTGCGTCGGTTGCCGGCGATAAGATTTTGCTGTCTGGAGTTGTGACCTCGAAGAGCCGCTATCCTGTTGATATAGACTTTCGTATTCCGGACGAGTCCGTGGAGGGTGGTATGTCAGGTCAGGGGAAGCTCTTATTGAAAGAACCCGGAGCCTTTTCCCTCTCTGTTCCCGAAAATTTGGGGGATTTGGAGATTCAAGTGTTCCAAGACCTCAAATCCGACGGTCCGAGCGAAGATGATTTCTTCGCACAGGTCACGATAAGCATCGCGGCGGATGATGTCTCTGATCTAAAGATAGAATTGATAGAAGGTGGGGTCTCAAGTGGTGTACAGTCCCAAGGACCACGCCCGTTTGGATCTTTCTCGGGTGAAAAAATTACCCTTTCGGGTCTGATAACCTCGAAGAGAAAGAGTCCTGTTGATATAGATTTTCGCATTCCGGACGAGTCCGCCGAGGGTGGTATGTCAGGTCAGGGGAAGCTCTTATTGAAAGAACCCGGAGCCTTTTCCCTCTCTGTTCCGAAAAGCTTGGGTGACCTAGAGATTCAAGCATTTCAAGACCTCACAGCTGACGGTCCGAGTAAGGACGACTTCTTTGCACAAGTCAGCGTTGCGGTCGGAGCCGAAAACGTTTCCGATTTGGAGATAGAATTGATAGAAGGTGGAGTTGCCATTGGAGAGCAAGCGAAAGGGCCGACACCCTTTGCGTCCTTTTCCGGCGAAAAAGTGACCCTTAGCGGAGTGATTCGTTCAAAAAGTTCGGGAATCGTCGATATAGATTTCCGTGTTCCGGATGATTCCGTAGAAGGGGGCATGGCGGGTCAGGGAAAAATTTTGCTCCAAGAGCCGGGTGAATTTTCCCTCTCCGTTCCGAAAGACTTGGGTGATTTAGAGATTCAAGCGTTCCAAGACCTCACATCGGATGGCCCGAGCGTCGACGATCCCTTTGCCCAGGTGAACATAACGATTGCTGCAGATGATATTCTCGATATTTCGATGGAATTGGAAAAAGCCGCACGCGGATCCCACCAAGTCGTTGAACACAAAGTGGTTCCGCACAATGATTTTTCTTCTCCCAAAGAGATAGATGGTGACGCCGTGGCCGAAAATTTGAGCAATCCCGATCCTTTTGGGGGACAAGAAGGAAGCAGAGTTACCTTAAGCGGCGTGTTAAAATGCGACGATTGTCCTTTGATCGACTTGGATCTTTTCCAACCCGATGAAAACGCCCCCGGTGGTCGTACAATGCTTGGCAAGCTAAAACTGCCGCCCGGATCGTATTCGATCGATGTACCGAGAAATTTTGGCGACTTGATTTTGGAGGCCTTTGTCGATTATGAGGCAGATGGGCCAGGAGCGGGGGATCGGATGGGAAGCTATATCAACAATCCTGTTAAAATCTCTTCCTCTAATCTGTCGGATATTAATATAGAATTGATTGTGCCCGAAGATGGTCGTATGCCAATGGGAGCACAACCCCCTTAGGATTGTATTATGTTGTCACTAATTTTTGGACTCTTTGTCGCGACATCGTCTGCGCAAGATGCGGATGGAACCCTTGATATTAGCTATTTTCGGCCACCGCCCGATGGTTATCGATACTACAGTGTCCCGTCAGCAACAACCTTGCGTCATTTGCAGATGGGAGTCTCTTTTTGGGTGAGTTATGAAAACGATCCCCTAATTTTTACGGCTGCAGGAAAAAGAGTGGCACCCGACGTGGTCGATGTAGATGGAGACTTAGGGGATGCCGTGATCGACAATCGGGTGACAAGCAATGTACAGATGTCGCTGGGGTTCTTCCAATTCCTATCGATTTCCGTCGATCTCCCCCTGATCTTTTGGCAGTCCGGCTATCAACTCAATGCATTGATGTACGACGAAGATCCGGATTATCTCATACCATCTGGCATTGGCGACTTGAGGTTTGCGGGGAAAGCTGTACTTCTCGATCGAGACAAATTGCCCGTTGGACTCGCTTTCTATCTGCCGGTGGGAACGCCCACGGGAAGTGGTGGTTCACTGTTTGGAGAAGAGTCATTCACGTACACGCCAACCGGAATTTTAGAGTTTTCCGATAACAAAATTCGCGATCGCTCCTACAAGATTCGAGGATCGGTTTTCGGTGGATACCACATACGCGCTTCGGATCGTTTGCTGACCACGGATATAGGCAATCAGTTTGTATATGGTTTGGGGTTAGCATATCACCCCGTTGGTTTTATAGAATTTTTGATGGAATACAATGGTCGAACCGGTCAAGAAGGTACAACAGCTGAGCTTTTGGGCGGAGTAAAACTCTTGGGCGGCAATGCGGTTGAAATCAACCTTGGTGGTGGCTTCGGTATTTTACCGGGTATCGGCACCACCGACATGCGCGGTATTTTCGGCGTGACGGTGGCTCCCGATTTCGATCCGCGTTTTCGAGATCCCGATGGTGATGGCATACCAGAAAAGTTTGATAAATGCCCCAATGCCGCAGAAGATCTCGATGGTGTGGAAGACAGCGACGGTTGCCCCGATCCCGATAATGATGGGGACGGGGTCGAAGATCGAGCAGATAAATGTCCGAACGAAGCCGAAGACCGAGATGGTTTTCAAGATGGGGATGGTTGTCCCGATCCCGATAATGATGGGGACGGCATTGTAGACGTTCGCGATCGTTGTCCGAACGATGCAGAGACGAAGAATGGATACATGGACGAGGATGGCTGCGCAGATCTGAAGCCGATTGGCGATACGGATAAAGATGGCATCTCCGATGCAGTAGACCAATGTCCGTTTAAAGAAGAAGATTTGGACGGGTTTGAGGACAACGACGGCTGTCCCGATCCGGATAACGATAACGATGGTGTACCGGATTATCTAGACCAGTGTGCGAATGCACGAGAGGTCTATAACCAAGTTGACGATGAGGACGGCTGTCCGGATGAGAGCGATCGCGTCCGCATTCGTCAAAACCGAATCGAGATCAGCCAAAAGATTTTCTTCGAATTCAATAAATCGGACATTCGAAAAGAATCCGACGGTCTTTTGAGTGAAATAGCTTCTTTAATTTTGGCTCATCCGGAATTGAAAAGGATACGGATTGTTGGTCATACCGATGATGTTGGTGGGCCAGCGTTCAATTTGAAGCTTTCGCAAGAGCGAGCCGATATGGTACGTGCTACCTTGATAATGAAAGAAGTAGAAGGAGACAGACTCGTTTCGGAAGGTGTGGGAGAAACACAGCCTTTGGTTTCCGGAAAGTCTGAGTCTGCTCGAGAGAAAAATCGACGCGTAGAATTTATAATTGAATACAAGTAGGGAAATCCAATGAGTAATTACCTTTTTTGGGCCATTTTGGCTTGCAGTGCTGATAAAGTAAACGAAGGAGATGATAGTGGCTCTGAATTTGAACGCCCCGATGAGCAAAATGGTCAAGGAGATGGCGGTGATGGCGATGGTTCGGGTTTAAATCTACCGTCGAGTTACAACGGTAATATTCTCGGGAGTATCGATATCCAACTGTTCGAAATCTCTGAAAGTGGAGATAGAGAAACGGTGTTGTGGGCAGATGCCTATGGAGGCGTCTTCCCCTTTGGCAAGATTTTTGTGGCTGCCTACTACGAGAACAACGACGGCTATTATGTATACGTCGGACATGATATCGTAGAAAATCCTCAACCAACCGGTAATCAATACAACATCGAGGTGACGGCTCCTGCCGACCAACCCATACGGGTTTTCGGATTGCTCGATTATTATGTGGACGATATCACGGGAACGGATGAGCCGGTCGGTGGCTATAACAGAACGATTGTTTTTGAGGAAGAGGGTGAAACGGTCGACAATGTAAACTTTTCGATCTTGTCCCCGCTTCACGAAGAGCGAGAACCGTGTGAAAACGATCGCACCGTCAACATTACTGGTGATGTCACGATTACCACGAACTACACGGGAGGAGACGTGGCCGTTGTTTTGATGAAGCCGGGCAATATCGGTCCCGTTCATCATGCCTATGCTGTTCCAGAAGTACAGGGGGGAGGCGCGGTAGCAGAGTACGCCTTGGAAGCGTGTGAAAACAGCGGTGATATGATTCTCAAGGGAATTTGGGATAGCAATCTAAACGGCATGTACGACCCGATCGATCGCTATGGGCCGTATGTGTCCGAACCCAACCAGTCTGGAAATCCCATTGGCGTTGGTTATTCCGATCTTGCCGATTATGAAATTCAAATTCCGATGGAAGACGGATCCGGCCTAAAGCTCGTTCCGTTTGTTAAGCTGTTTGGCTCAGTTCGAACCGCGAACGGCAACTTTGAAGAACTCGCGTCTACGGCATCTCTTTACGTGGCGGCATTGAAATACCGTCCGCAAGGAGAGCTGACAATACAAGATTTGGAAGAGAATAGCTACGATTTTGAATACTTTTCACCGGAAGAATTGCAGGGACTGAGCAGTGTAGATTGGCGCTTGACGGTTCCTTCAGAAACGATTGCTTACATTTGGGCGTATATCGATCTGGATGGAGACGGTACGGTGAATGGGCCCGGCGAGCCGATTGCTTCGGGTGGGGAAGATTTTGCGGGGAAGTTTCCCACCGGTAGTCAAACCACAGAGAATATAGATATGGTATTGGCGACGATGGAATAAAAACGCTATCTTGTCCCCCTATACTGAAAAGGAGAAGGTCATGGTATATTGTTTTTTATCACTTATCGGTAATGCATTTGCCGGAGCAGAAGCTTCCAGCTTCAACAAAATATCCACCCAAGGAAAGTTTTTTTGGGATGCTCCCGCAGCGGTAGATGGAGATACAACAACGGCCTGGATGCTTCCTGCAGAAGCAGATTTTGAAACGCTCGATAATTGGATACAAATCGGTGGGCCGGACGAGCCTTCGAAGCTCTCTCAAATTCGGGTAGTCAATGGATATGCGAAATCAGACGAAACCTTCAAGGATTACATCCGCGTCAAAACACTAAAAATAGAAGTTTGGGAAGAGAATTCTAAAATGGAACTCAAGCCGACCGGTCGATTTGCAGAGGTCAATCTCAAAGACACCAAAGACGTTCAAGACATCGTTTTAGACAAGCCGCTTGAGATTAAGTCTGTTAGCGGCGGAAAGTATCGCTTTACGATAACCGCTCTACATAAATCGGGTAAGGAAGATTTCCCCAATGTTGCTCTCACGGAGCTGTCCATCTTCTTAGAAGATCAAGATTTCTTCCCGATTATACAAGTAGAAGAAAACCCTGTCGAAGGGAAAAACGATCCCAATGATCTTTTAATGGATAGAAAAAGTAGCACGGTTTGGAAAGCAAATCTAAACACCAAGCTCTCTTTGGATGGTGGAGAATCTTTGATTACACGCCTATCGATTGCCTCCGGACGAGACAAGCGGTATGCGCGACCGAAAAAGGTAAAGGTTTCTGTTGGTGGCCGCGAAACGATTCAAGAACTTCCGGACAGCACCAAGCCAGCGTGGATTTGGTTGCCGAGCATCACCGGTTATCCGGGCGGTTCTTCTTGGGACACCACCTATGTTGAATTTGTTGAGGTTTATCCCGGTAGCAAGTACCCGGAGATTATCATTTCAGAAATGGGTGTTCGAGCGCTAATTCCTTCGGATTAAGGATTCTGCTCTGCATACATGGACTCAATGGTGTCCGCCCAGTTCACATTGATTACACGCCGCTTTATTTTGAGAGTTGGCGTGAGTTCGCCTTCATCTACGCTAAAATCGCGCGGTAGGACTTTGAACTTGCGCACGTGTTCGACTCTTGCAAAAGCTTCATTGACGCGTTCGATCTCCGTCTGAAGGGTATCCAACAGAACGCGATTTTCGTGGATTTGATCCAAGGGAATGCCTTTTTCTGAGGCAAATTTTTCCGTTGCTTCGGGTTCTAAGGTTAGCAAAGCGCTTAGAAATTTCCGTTTGTCTCCAATGACAACGCTTTGGCTGATGAGAGTGATGTCTTTGAGGGCGGCTTCGATATTTTTGGGTGCGATATTTTTACCGCCGGCGGTAATAATAATTTCTTTTTTTCGACCGATGATCGTAAGAAAGCCATCCTCGTCAAACTTGCCGAGATCTCCGGAATGAAGCCAGCCGTCGATGAGGGTTTTGTTTGTCGCCTCTTCGTCTTTGTAATATCCGAGAAAGACATTCTTTCCGCGCACCAAGATTTCATCGTCATCGGCAATCTTAACGTCTACGCCGGGGAACGCCGTTCCCACCGTTCCGTATTTGTTGTTTCCGGGGCGGTTAAAGGTCGTGGGGCCACAGTCCTCGGATTGTCCGTAGACTTCGTGTATGATGATGTCCAATCCACTGAGAAACTCTAAAACCTCGGCCGATATGGGTGCAGCACCGGATACACAGACTTTCGCGCGGCTTAGACCGATTTTTTTCTTGATTTTTGAAAAGACCAAGGAATTCGCCATGTTGTATTGCATTTTGAGGAGTCCGGTTGGGCTTTCTCCACGATTGCGCAGTTCAGCACACTTTCTTCCGATATCCATGGCCCAAGCAGCGATTTTCTTTCGTACAAAGGGTGCTTCCGCGAGTCCTGCATTGAGTTTTGCGTAGAATTTTTCCCAAATGCGGGGGACGCCGAAGAATACGCTCGGACATACCTCTTGGAGATTTTGCGGTAATTTCTCGATGGACTCTGCAAAGAAAACCGCTGATTGTGCAGAGATAGGGCCGTGAATGGAGAAAACTTGTTCCGCGATATGCGAAAGCGGTAGATAGGAAAGGGTACAGTCGTCATCATTGAGTTCGACGATCGGAAGCGCCTGATCGGCTGTGTAGACGAGATTTCCATGGGAGATCATGACAGCTTTGGGGGGACCTGTTGTTCCTGACGTGTAGATAAAGGTCGCCGGTTGCTGTGCTTCGATTTCGTCGATGCGTTTATCGACCTCTGCGGGTGCGACGGCTTCTCCTTTTGATAAAAATTGTTCCCATGTGAGCGTACGCTCATCTTCGATCGAACAGCCTTTCATCGTGACGATGTACTGCAGAAGAGGGAGATGCTCGATTTGCTTGTTTACTTTGTCCCATTGCTCTTGGTTTTCCACAAAAACGACCAAGGACTCGGAGTGATGGATGATATATTGAACTTCTTGGGGAGAGCAGGTTTGATAAATACCGGCCGGAACCCCTCCCGCCATCATACATCCGACATCTGCGATGATCCACTCCGGTCGATTGAAGGAGAGAATGGATATTTTTCCTTCTTTTTGGAGTCCCAGTGCAATGAGAGAGCGAGCGACTTGCATACATTCTTGATAATATTGTTCAAAGCTACATTCGATCCATTCGATTCCTTTTTTGTAGCTATATCCGGTCTTATTTTTACTCATGGGATCGGTTCCATTTCTTCTCATACGTGCAGGTATTGAGTTCATGTCATTCCTCCAAAGGATGTTCGATACACAGAAGTCCCCGCTAAAAAGACGAGTCTCACGGCATCTGTTCTTTTTTTTCTTATCCTTTTTTCCTTTGGTTGGCTTGTTCAATCCGTCCGCGGAGCTTCTTGGATATGATGGAGCCGAGGTTTTCGGACACGCTTGGGTGCATTGGTGGCGAGGAGAAGCCATGCCGAAGTGGCCGCTTGGAACCGATTGGGTACAGGGAATGGCCGTAGCTCCGGCCATAGATCCAATGGCGATTTGGGTGTCGTCCTTCTTCTCGCTTTTTGGC
>JAYYRF010000086.1:0-17980 GCA_036127535.1 Myxococcota bacterium
CAATTCCACCGGCATTCTCTACCAGTTTGACTTCGATGGAAACCTGATGAGCACCTTTGAAACCGGTGTCGAAGAAGGAGGGTTGATGGGACTCTACTCTGTAATCGCCGATGATATTTGGTATGTCGATGCGGCTAAAAACGAATTATGGCGGATACAGTCCGGCACTTCGGAACCATTTGAAATGGGCGATGCGGGGGAATACTAGTCCCAAATATCCATATCCAAAACGCGCTGCACCACCGCGTATTGATTGAGCGTGACTTCGCCGGTGACCGGATCGGCATCGTCCGCATACACAGTCCAGCCCAACCGTAATCCGGATCGTATGGCCATCACATTGGATTGGTGAATTCCAATCCATATCATCATGCAAAATAGTTCTTGGGACGGAAAAACAGGATGGGGAAAGTAGTGAAAGAATGTGATTTTGCCCGGCCGTTGGGTTCGAGAGGTCTTTTGGGAGGTTTCAATGCGCTGACGCACTTCCTTTCCCACCAGCATCCGCGGAAGCGTAACCTCTGCGCCCACCTGTTTGGCCATCGTTCGACTATCATTGACAAAATGAATCCGAAACGCCAAAAATACACGCGTATCACGCGGATCCGCACGGTTAATTTCCGCTTCTCCGTACGGTGAGAACCGAGCGAGTTTCATTTTGGGAAAACGCGCACGCCGGAAAACATCCTCAACGTGCACGTGTCTCATCGGCCTGGACTTGCCGGCAATGCGTAAATAGTATCGCTGATCCTTGGCCTGGTACGGCGGAGTCGGAGATTCGTATATCTCAATTACATACACCGCATTTCCTTCTGCGATCGCGGAATTGGGATCTTGCGCGCGCACTTCAAACACGTTGAAGGACTGCAAACGCGGCGTGACGGCATCTTGAATGATATCTTCCAGCCAAGAACGCGTTCCGCCTCTTTTAAAATCGATGGGAATCCCCGCGTCCGGCGTTCCGTCGTCTTGGATTCCCAAGAAGATCTTTCCGCCATCGGCGTTGGCAAATGCAGAGATTTGTTTGGAAAGCGAAACCAAAAAATCTCCGGTCTGCTCCCCTCTCGGGTTTATTAAAAAGAGAGAGCTCTTAAACTCTTGAAAATCGTGCTCCGTCGGGTCAATTGTTCGCAGTTTCTCTTCTGTCCAGCGATATTCTTCTCGTTCCGGCAATTTCCTCTCCCTCGTGATTCGTCAAGCAGCGTTATCGTTCCCGTAAATATCATAAGAGAAAAATGCTAGTTCTCAAGCATCGCCTTGAATTTTGACAAGATGACGTCACGTTCTTGATCCGCGAATTCGGCCAAAAGCTTTTGAACTTCTGCAAAGAAGACCACCGCGTCTTCGTTGAGTTTGAGAACGTTCCGAAGCTTCGGCGATCGATCGAGCGTTGCGTCGTAAAAGAATCGAAAACGCGCGTCTTTTTCCAAACGCAGCGCAGTGTGCTCGTATCGCATCAGAATATCTTTACTTCGGAGAAGAAGCGTTCGAAGTTGCTCTTTGTAGTCGATGGCAAAGTTCGCTTGCAGATCGATGCCGACCATCAACACGATCAAGAGATTCCGAATCTCTCCAATGGAAAAGGCATGGCCAAACAACCAGCCTTCGATGTTATCTTCCGTCCAACGCTTCATAAAATCAACGTGAATCTTCGGAGCCCAATCTCGGTATTCCGGTGGTAGCGCCGGTAGTGGGCGTTTGGGCAAATCGATCTCTGCAGCGATGAGTTCGATTTGGCGAAGACGATTTACAAAATTGGGCGCGACCTTTTTGAGATTGGCAACCATATTTTGCACGTGCTCTTTCGCTTTGGGATTGGAAGATCGCTCCATCTGCGACGCGAGGATCACCTGATCGAAATAACTCCCGACGTATCCTAAATTATGACCAACAATAAATATCTGTTGCGGATTTAAACGTTTCATGCTCGTCCATACTCCTTACTTCGGTGACTTCTTGTAGAACTATTCTACTGACCAAAATCCTTCAAGCAGCAAATATTGCAAAACATGATATGAGTACTGACCAATCGCATTCAAATCGGGGGCGCGAACATGGATCCTTTTATATATCAGTATCTCGTAGGCGGGATCGTATTTCTCATCGGAACCATCTACGGCATTAAGCAAGGCTACATTGGAACACAAGGTCGATCTCTTCGGAACCTTATCCTCATCCTCGTCGGACTCGGATTTTTCGCCGGTGTACAGGGCTACCTGCAATACGGTTCGATGAAAACCAACTCGTCTTATGAATACCCCTGCGCACAGGCAGACGACTACGAAGCGTGTTTCTCTCAGCTTCCTTCGGCGCAAAAGCCCCCCGTTCTCGTGAAGAAAAGTCCCCAAGAGAGAGCGCGAACCCAAGAAGTTGCCCAAAGCATTGAAGCGAAAAAGCAAAAGCGCGACACCCCCAAAATGGGTACCAATTTGGACTATGGCATTATGATCGCCTACTTTCTCGCCATGCTGGGAATCGGGACATGGTTTGGACGCGGGCAGTCTTCGACCAAGGACTTCTTTTTTGGTGGACAACGATTTTCTTGGTGGCTGATCTCCTTTAGTTTGGTCGCAACCACCATCGGCTCATACAGTTTTGTCAAATACTCCAAGGTTGCCTACACATACGGTATCGCATCCTCCCAAACCTATATGAACGACTGGTTTTGGATACCGCTTCTTCTTTTTGGATGGCTACCGATCCTATATTTTTCACGGGTGGTCTCCATTCCGGAGTATTTTGAGAGACGGTTCGGCCGTACGGCGCGGCGCGTATCCACCATCTTGTTGTTGGCGTATCTGATCGGCTATGTCGGAGTCAATCTCTTCACCATGGGAAAAGCGCTCAATATACTGCTCGGATGGGATATCTTCTACGCGGCCGCCGGTGTCGCTTCGATCTCAGCGGTCTATGTTACCTTCGGCGGGCAAACCAGCGTCATTATGACAGACCTTTTTCAGGGGTTTATGCTCCTGCTCACCGGACTCATTTTGCTCTTTCTCGGAATGGAATATTTGGGCGGCCCGATGGACTTTTGGAACAACCTGCCCCGTTCGCATCGTATGGCCTTCCCGGACTACGACGAAGAACTCAAGATTTACGGCGACACCTCGTATCCAGCCGTCGGGATTTTTTGGCAAGACGCCATGGCCAACTCCGCGATGTTTTACTTTCTCAACCAAGGAATGGTCATGCGCCTGATGGCCGCGAAGTCCATTAACGACTCTCGAAAAGCGGTGATCTCCATGCTGGCCATTCTCATGCCCATCGCCGCTTTGGTCGTCGCATCTGGCGGTTGGGTTGGCAAAGCACTCTCTCACGCCGGGGTGTTACCCGAAATGGAAGCGAGTACCGCCTTCTTCGTATCGGCCGAATTTTTATCGACACCCGGCGTATTTGGACTGATCATGGCCGCCCTCACCGCCGCACTGATGTCGACGGTGGATACGTTGGTTACCGCCGTCTCTGCCATCGTGGTCAATGATCTCTACAAGCCGCTCAAGCCCAAAGCCACGGAAACCGAACTCCTCAAAATGGCGCGCATCTCCGCGATGAGCGTCTCGATTATCGGCATTCTTCTCGTCCCTATATTCATGCAATTCGACTCGATTTATTCGGCACACGGTGCTTTTACCGCGGCCGTTACCCCCCCACTCGTCGTCAGTCTTCTGCTCGGAGTCTTTTGGAGACGCTTCACACCCTTTGCGGCCATCTGTACGATGATCGGGGGCTCGTTGGTGATTTTCGCCTCCATTTTATATCCGGAAATGATTACCCCCTTTGCACATGGTGTACCGATGAAAGAAGTCGAAGAGGGATTCTTGAGCGGAAAGGGACAATACAAATTCATGCGCGGCTTCTTTGGGCTCTTCGTATGCTTCACCATCGGTATCGCGACCACGTTCATGAGCAAAGCCCGTCCGATAGAAGAGATCAAGGGTTTGGTGTGGGGAACCGTCAAAGATGCGATCGCGCACTACAAAGGCTCTTATGGAGAAGAGTCCGAGTCCATCTCTCTTCTCGTCCCCGCTGGGAAAGGCGGAAGCGATACGCTGTACGGCGAGGGGCGTCTACCCGCGGTATGCATCTCCAATACGCTCGCCCAAAGGCTCAACGCCAAGGAACAAGATTTGATCTACGTAAGCGATCAACGCGGGTGGCTCGGGGGTCTCCGTTCCGCACACGCGATCATCGAGCGCATCGACCCCGACCTAGAAGGAGAGAAAATCACCCTTTGTAATCAACTCCACGCCCAATTGGTCGAAGGACGCGAAGATCGTCCACTGCGCGTACAAAGACTGTATTAAGGCCTATTCAGACTCTTCACAAACCAGTTCGGTTACGGTCAGGGCGTCGATGAGATGAAAGTTCGTCAAAGAGCCGGTGCCCGCGGTGAATCCGATGTAAGACATAAAGGCGTAGTGCCCTGGTATATCCTGATCGATATAGGTTACCCCATCGATATCCACTTTGACATAGGGAGCTGCGACCAGTACGCGCATCGTATGCCATTGTCCATCTTCCATTTCCGGAAGCGCCGCCCACACGGCCGGACTGGTGACATCACCATCGAAGGACAGCGCAACGTGATCGGCGGAGGTGGGATCACTGCCGTTATAATAGGTGTCCACTTCGATCGACCAGCCCGGTAAACCACCATATCCGATTCCCCCACCGGTTTGGCCGACGAAGCCCGTCATGCGCGCGGTGTCCAACGCCGTCAAGGAAAAGCCATCGGCACCGGTGCCTCCAGAGACAAAAAATTGGAATTCGATCTCTACATTTTCAGCGCTGACCTCGGTGGCCGTTGAGAAAGCCGTACCTGCACTTGCGGTCGTTGGCTCGGTCAATTCGACCACACCGATGTTGCTGTCCCAGTTCGCCGTTCCTTCAAAATGCCACGTTGAAATATCGAGACTTTCCGCGTCGTATCCGTATTGTTGGCATACCGCAATGGCGTCGTAGCCCTCATTTCCACAGGAGTCGTAGACCAAGGCAGAGATTTCGTGGTTTCCGTAATTGGTTCCCTCAAAGGAAAGAGCGGTGGAACCATCCGCGGAAACCGGCGTGGTATCGATCAGACCATCGACGTTGGAATGCCACTCCACGAGCAGGCTCGTCAAATCGTCTTCGATTTCCTGCACCGAGGCCTGTAGTTCGGTTCCGCCAATGGGAATGATCGCACCGTCTTGCGGACTGTCAATGCGCAAAGAAGGAGCTTGGTCTACCGTTCCGTGCAGTTCGACCCAAAGAGAAGGCTCGACGGGATCGTTACTCAAAATCGTGAGAACACCGGAGCCGGCACCCGCTTCCAGCGTGATTGTTTCCATACTCGATGGTTGGATCTGCATCGGAAGATTCAAGGGGGACAAAGACCAGCCGGAAGCCGCCAAAGAGATATCCGATATTTCCAAAACACCTTCCCCAGCGTTGAGAATACTGATATTTTGTGTACGTACGGTGTCTTCACACATCCCTTCCACTTCGATGCGGGTCGGATCGACAACCATGAGCGGATCGAGGATTGGGGGAGGCTCTTCCACCACGGGTTCTACCGCTTCCGGTTCGTTTTTGAGCTGCAGATTGTAGTCAGAGCATCCCAACACATTCAAAAATATTAACATCGTATCCATTCCGATTCAGGCGATAGCTACAGTATAGTCTGATACACACCTCTTCGGAAGTCTTCGTGAACATGTTAAAAAAATGTGACGTACGCTACACGATTATTTGCCGCAGCCCGAACGAGGAGAGACCTTCGCTTTTTCTTGGGAAAGCTGTGCGAATTCTCCTTCCTTGAACTCGTACCACGTTCGGGTGCGCTGCGTACAGCTTTGATCGTCCAATGCCACGCGACCGTCATCAGAGAGAATTACGTCACCGGAATTCGCATATCCGCCGTTGAGCTCTTGCAGACGAAGCGATCCGTCTTTGTAGTTGATGAATCGGTTGTAGTGCGATTCCAAGGGGCCGGTTGTAACGAGCCAAACTTCCTTCGCGTTATCGTTCGACACGATGTCGACGATGCGGGTCTCGACCTTTCCTTGATCGGTTCCTTCCAACCAGTAGGCCGGTATTTTGATATCGTCATTGCCAACAATCAGCAAAAGAGAACACTCTCCGATGCACTTGAACTGATCGCGGGCTTCACGGGAATAGTTGGGTCGATGCGAGAGGAGAAAAATCGGGACTTGTTCTTCTCCCTTTCCCAAATTGGCTTTTCCTTGAAACAACAGACGCGTGTTGCGCTCCCACATTTCCAATCGCTCCAAACAGCGACGATCTTTGTCCGAATAGCGGATGTCGTTGCTTTCACCCGGCTTATACCAAGATTTGCTCTCAAAGGTGGCCTGTAAAGCCGCATCGGAAAACGTGTATCCGTTGCGCGCCATGATCGTATTTCGAAGATGGGTGAGCTTAGTAGGCGGAAGAGCCGAGAGCAATTTGTGCCCACAGGGTACCGCAAGCGCCAACGAAGATAAAAAAAAGAGCATGGAGTCCTCCAATTTGCCATAGGATACAATGAATCACTACAAAGGGCAAATTCTTCTTTCGCGGAAGGGTTCAAATTGTGCCGCATTGTTTTGCGAGATCACATCCGCAAACCCCTCGTCCGGTCAAAGTGTTCCTAGAAGATTCCGTTCAAACCAAAACCATACATCTCCACAGAGAACAAAAAGAGCGGTTCATCCAGCATCACCACGCTCGTACGCAGAGCATAGCCACCCCATCCCAATCGACTCCAAAAACCGTAGTGAAAATCTTGATCCGATGAAAAGAGGTCATCTTCCATGCGAAAAACTTCCCCCATCCAGACACCCGCGCCGACATCACCAAAGACACTCGCCGTGCCGCGTCCGATGCGTTGTCTCACCCCTACACCCGCACCGTACGGAAAAGAGATGGCTTCTCCCGATGTTCGGGCTTGTTCGAGCGCGCGCCACGCATAGGAGGCTTGAAACTCGAGCAGAAAGCGCTCTCGTATGATGCCATTCCACCGAAAAGACAGGGCGCTTGTCCCCGGAATGGTCAAAGGTACATCCAGCGACGGATACATATGCCACAAACCTGAAAAAAGGGAGAGCGGCTTGGGGTCTTTCTCCAGTTCGCGCAGCGCCTTGCTCGACACGGCAAAGGAGACATTTTCACCACGAATTTTGCGCGAAACGATTCCGAGAACCGCACCATCGGTATCGACGAGCGCACCACCGGAATTTCCAGGGTTGAGGGCGGTATCTGTCTGTATGATCGCTCGTCCAACATTGGAGACGATCCCTTGGGAAATGCTCCACAGCAACGTCCCCTGAAACGCAGCATTCTCAGCGGCGGGTGCGAAGGGGTGCCCCAAAGCATATACCTCCTCTCCCCGTACGGCGCGGGTCGTTCGGACGCGAAGAGCGGGATAGGTCCCGGCCGGAAGCTGTAGCAAGGCGAGATCGTTCTCTCGATCGGCCGCAACAATGCGCGCGATATGATTGCTTCCATCTTCAAAACGAACCATGGGTGCCAAACCGGAAGAGATACAGTGATAGGCCGTTGCAACCGTACCCTTCGGATCGATGACCACACCCGAACAATAGCTCGGCCCCGTCAGAATCAAGACGACGCTCTCCATCCACTTCTCTACCGGTTCCGGCTCCGAGGCCATCGCCCAGCAACCGAGGATCCAAAAATTCATATTCTATCCTCCGCGAGATTGTACATGGCAATCATAAACAAAAAGATTATAAACATAAAAACCGCATACATGCTCTGTGCTTGCGGACGGCAAAGATTTAAAGACATCACCACCATGCATTTTTGGCTTCTCCTTCTATTCTCTTGTAACCCACCAGAGCCCAAACAACTCATTACGGAAGCGGAACTGGTGCCCAATCAATTCGAGCCGAACCCACCGTCCTTCGTAACGCCCCAACGCGTCAAAGCCCGTCATATTCTCATCTCGCACCAAAACGCACTCGATGCACCCAAAACCCTGCGGCGCACGCGAAGCGCATCTCGCGAACTCGCAGAAAACCTGAAGAAAGAAATCGAAAACGGTGCCGCCTTCAAGAAGATGTCCGTCCAATACGGAGACGATCCAACCGCAAACTTCGGTGGTGGACTGGGTGTATTTGGACGAAATCAAATGATGAAACCCTTCGAAGAGCTCGTTTTTCAACTCGAAGTGGGAGAGTTGGGTCTGTGTGAAACCATCTATGGTCACCACGTCGTCGAACGCCTGCCGCTCGAAGAAGTCCGTCTCCGGCACCTTATCGTCCAGTGGAATGCGATTCCCGATACCGAACAGGAACGCACAAAAGAAGAGGCGAAGGAACGCATCCAAGAAGCGCACCAAAAGCTACTCGAAGGAAACGATCCCGTCGAGGTCATCGCCTCTTTCAGCGACGGCCCAATGAAAAAACGCGGGGGCGAAGCGGGGTGGTTCCAACGGCACCAACTCGGAACCCAATTGAGAGATCCAGCCTTTAACCTTGCGAAAGGAGAAGTCTCTACTCCGATAGAAAGCGCGATGGGATATCACATCCTCATCCGAGAAGAATAACGCTTCGGTGACATTCTCGTTGTATTTTTCGCATGTTTCTCGACATGATATTAAAACAAACGCTCCTTAGTTTGCGGGGTGAAACATGTCTCTTACCAGAACCAGCATTTTAGAAGCGTTCCAGCAATACGGTGCCTCCAAAGAGCACTGGAGAATCGGTGGTGAATACGAGCGCATGATCTTGCGTCCGGACGGCGGTTCTGTCGGTTACGAAGAGGCCTTTGGTATTCGCTGGTTTCTCCTACAATTTGCGAAGCGACACGGTTGGAAGCCCAAACTCGAAGGGCAAAATGTAATCGCTCTCTACAAAGACGGTGCGTCCATCACGCTGGAGCCCGGCGGCCAATTCGAACTGTCTGGGGCACCGCACTACTCTCTTTTGGACTTAGAGACCGAATTTGAAACCAACCGCCGCCACCTAAACCAACTGTGCAAAGAATCCGGGCTCGTTACGGCAACCTGCGGGCTAACGCCATATAGCCGCATCGAAAGCATTCGCTGGATGCCCAAAGGACGTTACGGCATCATGCGCGAATACCTACCCAAGAAAGGAGAACTCGCACACTACATGATGAAAGGTACCTGTAGCGTACAATGCAACTACGACTTTAGCTCGGAACAAGATTGTGCCCAAAAAGTTCTGCTGTGTGCGGGAATTGCCCCCGTGACCACAGCGATGTTCGCCAACTCTCCGCTCTATATGGGCCGTCCAACGTCATACATGAGTTTTCGCGGGCACATTTGGACGCACACCGATCCGGATCGAACCGGCTTTCCGCCGGGACTGCGCGAGGATTTCAGCTACGAACGCTGGGTCGATTATCTCTTGGACGTTCCGATGATGTTCATCTACCGCGACCACTGGATTCATGCCCAGGGCACCAGCTTCCGTACCTTTATGGAAAAAGGAATCGATGGCCACTTCCCGACCGAAGAGGACTGGAATCTGCACATGACGTCCGTGTTTCCAGAAGTGCGTATCAAACGAACCATCGAGGTTCGCGGTGCGGATTGTGTCTCACACGAACTCGCCCTGGCCTTCTGTGCCCTCTTTAGCGGTTTGCTGTACAGCGAAAAGGCACTCTCGCAAGCCTTGGCCGTACAAGAAGAATTCTGCCAATACGGAACCCGCGAAGAGCGGTTCCAAATCGCCTGTAAGGGTGGCTTGGAAGGACAGGTTGGAAACCGCTCCCTCGCGGACTGGGCGGAGAAAATACTCGACATCGCCCAAGCGGGACTGGAAGAGTGGCAACCGGAGGGTGCGCACCTCTTGAAACCACTCGTCAAGCAGGTCGCCAGCGGAGAATCTCCCGCGGCCACGCTGCTTCGGGTTTGGAAGCGCGATCCCTCTCCCAAAGCGCTGCTTCGATACCTCGCATACTGAGAATCCCCCGCAGAACCAAACACGCCGGCGGGCAAAAATCGACTCTGCGTTATAAAGGAACATCATTCCTCTTTACTCATCCACGAACACTCCTCTCATTTGTGGAAAGCGACGATTCAAGACATGCGTATCGATAAAAGTGCCCGCATCGACCCGACCGCGAACATCGCATCCGATGTACACATCGGCCCCTTTGCCATTGTGGGACCGCGCGTGTCCATCGACGCACACACCCATATTGGAGCCTACACGATCATCGAACAGAATACCGTCATCGGATCGCACAACCGTATCTCGCCGCACGTGGTGCTCGGAGCCGATCCCCAAGACAAAAAGTATGCGGGAGAAGAGTCCTTCTTGCGTATCGGACACCACAATACCATCCGAGAATTCAGCACGGTTCACCGCGGCACCCAAGGGGGCACAACCACGATCGGCGACCACAATCTCTTGATGGCTTACTGCCACATCGCCCATGATGCAGAGGTTGGTTCGAACTGCACCTTCGCCAACGGTGCTACGATCGGGGGTCACGTCGTGGTGGCATCGAACGCCACACTCGGCGGTCTGTGTGCCGTGCACCAATTTTGTCGGATTGGGATCCACGCGATGCTCGCCGGTGGCTCGATGCTCGTACAGGATCTTCCGCCGTACTTGATGGCACAAGGAGATCGGGCGCGGTTGTGCGGTATCAATCGGGTGGGACTTCGACGGGCGGATTTCACACGGGAACGTATCGATGACCTGCACCGCGCCTACAAACGTCTATTTCTCGGTTCCTTTTCACGCGCTCGGGAAGAGATGCGCACGGCACCGTGCAGCCGAGAGGTCGACATCATGCTCTCGTTTATCGACACCAGCAAACGCGGTGTTTGCAAGGCGCGGCGATAATGCATCTGCATCTCTACGGCTATGGGTCAATGGGTCGGCTGCACGCGAAAAAACTCGAAAAGCACGCCGATGTCTCCGTGGATATCATCGATCCCCCCAAAGGATATGCCCCTTCGACCAAACGCTGCGATGCTGCGATCGTCGCAACCCCGGGCCAAACCCACTGCGCGATTGCCGAGCCGCTTTTACGGCAGGGAATTCCCGTTCTGTTGGAAAAGCCGATCGCGAGTAGCGCCAAGGACGCGCAGCGATTGTCGCAATACCCCACCTTGTGCGTGGGTCACATCGAACGTTTTTCTCCGGTTTGGGAACGGTGTAAGAGCGCTCGTCCGCGCTTCGTACAAACGGAACGGCTCGCTCCGTTTAGCGGGCGGGGAACGGACAGCAGCGTTCTCCTCGATATTATGATTCACGATTTGGAACTGTGTCTGCACTTCTTCCCCGGAGAGCTTCTCGACGTGCGCGGGATCGGGATATCGGTCTGCAGTTCCACCTATGATATCGTCAATGCGCGGTTGGAGTTTCCGTCCGGCGTCGCCCAGCTCAGCGCGTCTCGGGTCTCGCGCGTTCCCCATCGCACCATGCGCCTTTTCGGCACCGAGGATTATTGGAGCTGTGATTTTAAAAATCGAACCCTTCACCGAATGGAATGGTCGAAGGGAGATTTGGCGGGGGCGTCGGTTCCGCTTTCGTCCGTTGACCCCTTGGAGCAAGAACAAGCGGCTTTCCTCCGCTTTGTTCGCGACGGAACCCCCTTTCCGTGCTCCGCGACAACCGCCGCCCGAGCGGTCTCTTTGGCAGAGGCCATCGAGGCAACCTTATGAGGAGGGTTCTCCCCGTCTTCATCGGATTTTTGGTGCTGCACGGCATATTGCGATGGGGGCTCGACCTGCGCGATATGCCCGGAGCAGCCGGAACCGAAGTCCTGTACAAGGCGGCGCTCGGCGAAAGAAAAGAGAACTATACGGTGTGGATACTGCTTCTCTTGCAGTACAATCTGTCGATTTCGGTTTTACAGAGCGCCAAATTGTGCTCCTTGCTGGGCGGTTTGTGCTCGGTGTGGGGGATTTATCTCGCGGGAAAAGCGATTTCAGAGAGGACGGGACTGTACAGCGCGCTTTTGTGCATCAGTTGGTCCATGACGCACTATTATTCTCTGATGGTCGGATCCGATCCGTTGGCCTTTGGATTCTCTTGGCTCAGCGTTGGACTCTGCTGGTACGGTGGCGCACGCGGTTGGTGGGGACTTCCCGTCTTGATGCTGGGTTTGAGTATGGCATCCTTTGCGGTTCGAATCAAGGAATTGGCTCTTCCTCCTCTCGCCCTGATCCCGTTGTACCCGATGTGGGTGCGCTCGAAGCGAACCGCCGTTCTCTCCCTCCCCTTCGTTCTCTACAGCGCATATTGGGGATATGCGTGGATGTGGCCCGCCCAAGCGCATCGCCTACAAACGGAGGTCGTCTTGGACAGCGGCTCGTTTACGCAAGGATGGAATCGACTCATCGCCCTTTATGAGCGCGGGATACCCCAAGGAAAATTCGATCAACTGATTCTTCTGCCGGCCCTGTTGCTGCCTTTTTCGAGGCGCAATTTCAAAAAATACATCTTGTGGGCAGCGGCGGCGTTGTTGCTGATCGGAACCGCATATATGTTGCAGCAGCGCGCCAGACCGCGGTATCTCGCCAGCGCGGCGCTCGGCTCTCTCTTGGTGCTGGGCTTTGTTCTCTCCACCATACGCTTTCACCGTGCGATGCTCTGTGCGGTCTGCTTTTTGTTCATCATGGATGGTTGGGCCTACTTCGATGTGTGGGGAGAGAAGAGGCAGCAAATGGTCGGCGGCAACGCCCCCCGATTCCCGGCCGCGCCATCTCCATGGCGCAGACAATACGAGAGCATGTCCGATTTGACCTTGCGGGATCTCAGTTTGTACGGCGCCATTTCGATGGTGGAAAAAGTACAAGAGACGGACGGCATCGCCTCGATGCGTTTGCGAGACGAGCGCCACCGCAGTTTGCTCGCCTTCGCCACGCTCTACGACAAGGGATTTGTCATCTTGGATCCGGGCGCCTGCTGCGCCGGAAACCCCGTCGATGAACGATGCGCGCAGCGAACGACCCGCGCCGTGAAAGAGGCGGGTTTTACCCTCCTTCTCCCCACCGACATCAAGGGGATTGAGCGGATTTATCCCAACGAAGAGCGCTGGCGGACGCTCTTGCTTCAAAGTGTTACTCAAACAGAGCACGATCCAACCTGGATCTCGGCGTCGCCCACCGCAACGGGTGGCGAGCTGCCGTGCCAGGCCTCCATCCCCTTTCGGAACGCCAAATGAGAAAGAAAAAAATTCTTATATCTGCCGCAGAACCTTCCGGAGACGCCTTGGGGGCGCTTTTAATCCAAGCGTTGTCCGCACAACATTCCATCGAAGCCGTGGGACTCACCGGTCCCAAACTCCGAGACGCCGGGGTGCAAAGCCTCTTTCGGATGGAAGAGATGTGTGCGATGGGTCTCGTCGAGGTTCTCAAAAAAAGGAAGCCCATACTCGAGGCCAAAAGACGACTGCACGATGCGCTGGATGACTCGATCGACGTGTGCATCGCGATCGATGCCCCCGATTTGCATCTTCCGCTTCTGCGGGCGGCCAAGGAGCGTTCGATCTTTTCGGTCGGCTACGTCAGTCCGCAGATTTGGGCATGGCGCAAAGGACGAAGCAAAACGGTCGCCCGGTCGATGGATCGCTTGCTGTGCCTCTTTGATTTTGAACCCGCCTTGTACCCGACGGACTTCGATGCGCAGTGGGTGGGTCACCCCATCGCGGATCGTCTTCCCCAAAAACGCACCGTACAGCCGCGACACTTCGCCCTGTTTCCCGGTTCCAGACAGCACGAAATCGACCGGCATCTGCCCATTTATCTCCAAACCGCCGCTCTGATCGAAGACGCGCGTTTCACGCTCTCTATCCCAAAGCATCTGCAAACCCCTACCCTTCCAGACAACGTCGAGCGAACCGAAGAAGGCGCAGCGGCCGCCTTAACGGCACAAGCGGCTTTGTGTAAAAGCGGAACGATATCGCTCGAGCTCGCCCACCTCAACATACCAACGGTCGTAGCGCATCGGGTTCATCCCCTCACCTATGCGATGGCACGGCTTTTTGTACGCCACCTCCCCTATTTTGCCATGCCGAACATCTTGAGCCAAGAAGAGGTTATGCCGGAGTATATCCAGCACCTCCGTCCTTCGACCCTCGCCCAGGCGCTGCAGACGGTCAAGGCGCCAGAAGCGGATCTGCGAAGCATCGGAGAGCCCGGCGCCGTCCAGCGCGCGGCCAATTTGATCTGGAGAGAGGCATGAACCGCGCTCGGTGGATATCCGTAGGGGTCGTTTTGCTCGTTCGCCTCTTTTTCGCCGGGGAACTCGATTTGGCCGAGGACGAGGCCTACTACTGGGTTTGGTCGCAAACCTTACAGTGGGGCTACTTCGACCATCCGCCGATGATTGCCTACTGGATCGCTTTGGGAAGCGCGGTTTTGGGAAAAACCGAACTGGGCGTGCGCGCCTTTGGGATTGTGATCAGCTCCGTCGCCCTTTTGGCGCCCGGATTTCGCTCTCCGCAACCACTGCTCTGCTTTTTGCTCTTGTGCACCCTCCCGCTTTTTTCGCTGGGCGGAATCTTGGCGACCCCCGATTTGCCCCTGCTCTCTTTTTGGTGCTTGGCCTTGTGGGCTGCCTTTGAAAAGCGCTGGTACTGGTACGGCCTCTTTGCCGGTGGGGCTTTGCTCTCCAAGTATACCGCCTTTTTGCTTCTTCCCTGCGTGCTGGCGGTGTGCTGGCGCGACCGCAAATGCTGGATGGCAACCGGCATCGCCCTTTTGCTGTATGCCCCCAACATTTGGTGGAACATCCAACACGACTGGGTATCGTGGCAATTTCAGCTGTTCCACATCCAAGATGAGCCCCGCCGGTTGGACTTTATACTTGCGCAAGCCGCGTTGATCAGCCCGGTCTTGTTGTTCGCCATACCGTTTTGGCTCCCTTTCTTCCCCAAAGAGCGCGTACTGCGCCTGTGCTACGTGACAACGGTGATCCCCTTTGCCGTCGCTGTTTGGGTCGGTGGCGAAGCCAATTGGGGGGCGCCGGCCTATGTCGGTCTCGCGGCCGGACTCGCCCGGATGGACGGACGCTGGAAGCAAGGAGCGTGGACGGCCGTCGGTCTCAACGGAGCGTTGAGCATCCTAATTTTCATCCATCTGCTTCGGCCGTTGATCGACCTGCCCACCGATCCAAGCCACCGCCTCAACGGCGGCCGGAATCTCGCCGATGCCGTCAAGGCGTGGGGAATGGAGCACGTGTGGACCGAGCGATACCAAGAGGCCGCATGGATTCATTTTTACGGGGATCTGCCCGCCCACACCAACAAAAACTTCGGCCGAATGAGCCAATACGATTTGTGGGCAACCGATCTGCCCGAAACGGGTCTCTACGTCCGTCCATATCGCTCCAAACCGCCGCAATACCTACCGCTCATGGGATATACCCTGCACACGCCGCGCCGAATCACCGCGCACGTCGATACCACGGACGAAACCGCTTTTATTCGCACCCACATTTGGCAGAGCTATGTTTTCAGCAAATAGCCGACGTATGCTGGGGTTGTTTGCCCCCCATCGATCCGCTTTTTTGTGGGCGCTCTTGTGTCTCGCTTTGCAATCTTTGATCCCCGCGCTTTTGGTTCTGTGGCTGGAGAATTTATTCAACAAGGCGTTGATTGCCCGCGACCAGCAGATGATCTACCAAGTTCCGCTCATGCTGGTCTTTTTGTACGGCCTCAACGGGGTGTTGTCCTACAACCGCTCGGTCATCACCCAAACGATTTCTTGGTCCGTTATTACGGAGCAGCGGCGCCTGTTGTACGCCCATATGTTGTACTTGGATTTGGGTTGGCGTCTGCAGCGACCGCTCGGCTCGTTGATCAACCACCTGGAACGGGATTGTACGCAACTACAGTACGCCATTAGCGCTTTGGTCACCGTTATCCAAAGGCCGTTGAGCATTATCGGCTTACTCGGCGTGGCCTTCTATCTCAACGCAGAACTGACCGTTCTCTCGCTGGTTATGTTGCCCTTTGTGGCGATTCCCATTCATTTTTTGTCCAAGCGCATCCGCGGGCGCATCCAAAAAGAACTCGCGGCGCAATCGGAACTGCAGGTTTGTGCGACCCAAGGGCTTGAAGGGATGAGCCTTCTCAAGGCCTACCGAGCCGAAGGTCTACAGCACGGCATCTACGAGAAGGCGAACCGGTCTTTTTTGGCGGCCAAAAAGAACTCTTTGCGGGCGCGTTTTTTGATGAGTCCGGTCATCGAAATCATCGCGGCGCTGTCCATCGCCATCGTTTTGCTGTACGGTGCAGAGCAGGTACTCTCCGAGGATCTGCCCGCGGGTTCACTCGTCGCCTTCTTGGTATCGATCGCGATGCTCAACGAACCGATCAAGGCCTTGAGTGAAGCACCGGTGCTGTGGAACCGTGCCTTAGAGGGTGCCAATCGAATCTTTGCAGTACGCGAAACCCAAGCCCAAATCCCGGAAACGGGTACGCGGGAACTCGGTCTACAGCCCCCGGCCGTGTCCTTTGAGAACGTTTCGATGGACTACGGTGAAGAGCCGGTTCTCTCTCGTTTCAATCTGACGATCGCCGCGGGGGAAACCGTCGCCCTGATGGGACCGAGCGGCGTGGGCAAAAGCAGCGTTGCCCGCCTTCTGCTCCGTCTATTTCTACCCAAAGACGGAGAAATTCGGATCGGTGCACATCCGATCGCGTCCTACACCCTTCAGTCCTTGCGCACCCGCATCTCCATCGTTTTTCAAGACGCGTATCTCTTTCACTGTTCGATTTACGAAAATCTGTGCCTCGATCGCAGCATCGACATGGCCGAGGTCGAAGAGATGTGTCGCGTCGTGGGGATTCACGATTACATCTCGTCGCTGGAGGATGGCTACCAAACGATTGCGCTGGAGGGTGGAAAGCGATTTTCCGGCGGTCAGCGCCAGCGCATTTGCATTGCCCGTGCCCTGCTGCGGGGCAGTCCCATCTTAATTTTGGACGAGATCACGAGTTCGTTGGACGTGGAGGGAGAGCGGGCACTCATCGACTGCTTGCGTCCCCTTCTCGCCGACAAAACCGTATTACTGATTACCCATCGGCCGTCTCTGTGTGCGCTGGCGGATGTGGTTCATACGCTTCATCCACCACCAAGAGCCTAGCGGACTGCACCAAGACAAACAGCGCCCCCACGTTGTGGAGCAACGCGGCCACCAGGGTGGAGAGGATGCCCATGGAGGCCAAAATGAACATGGCCAAACCGAAGAAGAGGGAGAGAATGATGTTTACCACCAAGCACGTCTCGGTGCGCCGCGCCAGTGTGAGGAGACGGTGAATGCTGGAGAGTTCTCCGTTTACGATGGCTATATCGGCACCGCCGATGGCGGCTTGGGAAAGATTGCGGCCAAAGGCGACCCCGACCTCCGCTTTTTGCAAGGCGAGGGCATCGTTCATTCCGTCTCCGATCATCAGCAAGGAGCGCGAAGTCGCTTCGATGTGCTGGGCTTTGTCTTCGGGCAGGAGGTCGGCGTAGACTTCTTGAATTCCCACCGCCTGCGCCACGCGTTTGGCCTCTTCCTCTCGATCGCCGGTGAGAAGAATGCACGGGTGAAGCGCTTGGGCCTTGAACTCTCGTATTAGATCGGCCGCGCCGTCCTTGACCTGTTCTCCAAAGACAAAGGACGCCAAAAACGCACCGTCTTGGGCGAAAAATACGGTTCCCGCAACGTCGGGCACCGCGATGCCTTCCTCTTCCAGCCACGCCTTGCGCCCGAGGAGCGACACGACATCGCCTTGTTGGCAGCGGATGCCACGGCCACTCTCTTCGCGTCCGTCGGGTACGACGTCCATGGTCATACCGCGCTCCTTCGCGGCTTCGACCAGGGCGCGCGATATCGGATGCAGCGAAATCTGGGCGCATTGGGCGGCGCGCTGGAGGATATCGTCTTCGTTTGCTTCGGTCTGTATCGTTTGCAGTTGCAGGTCGCCTTCGGTAATGGTGCCGGTTTTGTCGATGGCGACCCCTTCCACGTCCAAAAGACGCTCGAGCGCATCGGCATTTTTAATG
>JAYYRF010000087.1:0-5623 GCA_036127535.1 Myxococcota bacterium
ATCCGTCGTATCCAATTCCTTCATTGGAGTTGAGCACATACTCGTCGGTGTTCACGAAGGAACGCCACCAATCGCGGTATTTCGCATTCCATTCAAACCAGGCAAAATTCCCATTGCTCGATACGGGAAATCCTCCAATACCGGGGCCAGTTCCCATGGCCGTCCACGGTTCGGAGATGATGCGGGTATTTTTTTGCTGCATTAGCGGGTCATCGATGATGTCTTGCAAGACGGTTTCGGCCGGATCGATCCAGTCGGAGTAGTTGAGATCCTTTTCTCCGAGAATGCCCGCGAGGTCAAATCGAAATCCATCTACATGAAGATCGTCTACATAAAAATGGAGGGAGTCCATGATGAGACGACGCATCGGAGTGTGATTGGGGCGGGTTTGGTTACCGACACCGGTGTTGTTGATATAGGTTTGTCCATCTGCACTCAGTGCATACCAAGCAGCATTGTCCAAACCGCGGAAGCTGTACAGTCCGGCGACTTCCTTGGGGTCGAAGTTTACGGAGTACGCGTCTTCATAGGTTTCGAAGAAGAGGCGTTCTCGCCACAAGCCGCCTTCGCCGGTATGGTTGTAGACTACATCGATCATGACCTCGATATCGTGTTGATGGAGTTGATCGACCATCCACTTAAACTCGTCGATGACCTCATTGGGAATTCCCGACTGCAGATATTCCGCCGAGTGCGTATTTTCCGGCGCGAAGAAGTTGAGGTTGTTGTATCCCCAATACCCGGCGTCTAAAGGCTTTTCGTGAATGGGCAGCAATTCGATGACGTTAATCCCTAAATCTTGTAGGTAAGGAGCCATCTCACCGATCCCACGGTAGGTGCCCGGATGCTCGACACCGGAAGCTTGGTTCATGGTCAGACCCTTGGCGTGGACTTCGTAGATTACAAGCTCGTTCCAGTCGTGCCCTTCGAGGGTTCCTTCTTCGCGCTTGCGCTGCCATTCTTCTTCTTCGGTACTCCATTCGTAATCGCTCTCGACAATCACGGACTTTGAGCCGGCTGCATAGGTCGAGTCGGTTCTTTTCGGGCCGCTTGCGGTACTGCCTTTGAACCAGTCGTGATCTCGGTGTATTGCCTTCGACCAGGGATCGGACAAGAGTTTGTTTGGATTGAAACGATTTCCTCGATGATCGACATCTGAAATAAAGCCGTGGATACTGCCTGGAAGCCATTCGGGGTCATACTCCCAGTTTGGTCCCCAAGCGACATAACCGTAGTGCTGTCCGATTCCCAGACCCTCTATATACAGGTTCCATATGTCGCCAGTGCGTTCCATTTCATATTGTTGTGCGGGCAGTTCAGACTCGGGGTCATCAAAGAGTAAGAGTTCGATTCGAGTTGCATTCTCAGAATAGACGGCGAAATTAACGCCCCTGTCGATAAGAGTAGGACCCATGTGTTCAAGATTTTCAATGTCCTCCCAACTCAAAGACGGAGCTTTGGACTCCACGTGGTAAAGTCGAGGATAATTTTCCGAGGCACAAGAGAGAAGAAAAAAAGAAAGAAGAATTTTTTTATGAAAATGCACAATTGATCCCGTTACGTATTTACAGTTTTGGCGTTACCAATAAAAAGGATGTCTGATAAAAGCAAAATATCTTGGACGGCGAGAATTCTCTCGAAATTACTTCTCTCCAAATATGGCAAGGTTCGTGCGATGGAACGCGCTTTGCGATTGCAGTCTGCCGTGCGGTTTGCCATATTGAGTATATGTTTGATCATAGGTCCTTCACTGGTTCTCGCCTATTTTGGACTAAAGTCCATCAAAGATCAAGAGGAAGCCGCAAAAACTGAACTAATTGCGTCTGCTGATGTTGTGTCGCGGGCTTTTATCAAAGATGTTTCGACGGAGTTTTCTCGCTTCGAATCACTTGTTCGGTATCTTCTGGAGGCGGGTAGGGCTCCGAACTCCTCTATTAACGAGTTTCAAAGAATCGTTCTACGATTTGATAAAGATCAGAAATTAATATATCCCTTTCTCGACATTTCTCTTCCCAGAAAAACGTCGTTGTCCTTGTTGAGAAATCATTCGTTACTGCTCAAGCATGAAAGCGATGTGTCGGAAGATTTACAGGCGATGATCGCATACAGACGCGCGGTTTCCATTATGGGATCTAAGTCAGAAGAAGAAGTCTTGAATTCTCTGATTGGGTTACGCAAGTTGAAGGGTGACCAACGGATGGTGGAAGGAGGTGTTCTCAGACATTTCATCGATCTCAAAAGAGCCCAACTTTCCTCTCAGAAAGAACGAGAAAAGATTCTCCGCAATCTAATGATCGATCTCATTAATTCAAAATGGCTGTTGCGAGATGGAATGGAGAGCGCGTTGAGTGTTCGTGTATTGGCTGAATTGAAGCAGATCGGATCCTCTAAATCTCGTCAGGTGGGAGATTTGGATGAACTTCAGGTTCGTTTGGATCGCAGAATCCAAGACTTATATTGGGCGACGGCCTGGGAGGCAGAGTGGCGCTCGCTGCTCGAGGATGGCAAAAAAACGTCTCCCGGAAATTTATACTGGACCTCTAAAAAAGAAGGAATTTGGGCACAGACCATTTGGAATGATGAGGAATATATATTTGGTCTCGACAAGGAATTGTTGATCAAGGGGTTTCAAAAATCGATTCAAGAAAAGACGATGCACGATTCCAATTTGAAAATGTTGCTCATTACACCAGAGCAATCGCTGCCGGCATCGTACTTGAATCATCGTCAGTTACCGATTTTGCAAGACTGGTCGGTTGTTGTGGTGCAAAAGAATCCCGAAGAGTTTGCTGCTGTGCTCAACCGCGATCGTTTGGGGCAGATCGGCTCGATCGGGTTGTCGGTCTTGTGTTTATCTTTCGGTCTATTTCTTACTTTTCGCGTTGCGGCCAACGAAGTAGAGGTGGCGAATATTAAAAGTCACTTTGCTGCCAGCGTCTCTCATGAACTTCGATCTCCGATCACCCAAATTCGTCTAAAAGGCGAATCTCTTCTCTTTGGTTTGGCGGAAACCGAAGAGGAATTGACGGAGCACTACGAGGCGATTGTACGCGAGTCAGAACGTCTGAGCTGGCTTGTCGATAATGTTTTAAACTATGCAGCAATTGAGCAAGATTCGAAGCATTATGTGTTGAGAAAAAATGATTTGAACGAAACGGTTCGGCGGGTTGTCGATAGTCTGCAAGTAACGCTCAGCATGAAAAATGTTGAGATCGAGTTGAGACTCGATTCCGATTTGCCTTTTCTTCGTCATGATCCCGATGCGGTTAGCCAATGTGTCATCAATTTGCTTTCCAATGCTGCAAAATATTCTGGAGAAGAAAAATACATTTTAATTTCGACCTTTCAAAATTCATCGGGTGTTGATGTTTCGGTAGAAGATCAAGGAATAGGTATTTCTGAAGAAGATTTATCACACATCTTTGAGCCGTTCTTTCGATCAAAAGAAGAGTCTGCTCGAAGAAGAAAAGGGACAGGAATTGGATTAGCGATAACAAAGCATATAATGGAAGCACATAGAGGAAGTATTTTGGTTCGATCTCGTCCCGGTGAAGGAAGCACCTTTACCCTCCGATTTCCACTTGAATTAATAGAAGATGAAGGAGATTTTTAAATGTCAGAAAAGGTAAAAGCACGAGTACTGTTCGTTGAAGATGAAGCACCGGTTTTAAAATCCCTGCTCCGATTTTTTCAGCAGCAAGGTTTTGAAGCATACGGAGCGCGTTCCTCTGATGAGGCTTTGGAGGTCGCCCAAAACAAGAAGCCGGACATAGCGGTTTTGGATGTCATGTTACACGAAGGGCCTTCCGGAGACGGCGAAGTTGACGGTTTTGAGATTTGTCGGCTGCTGCGAGAGAAAGGTTTTGATCGCCCGGTCATCTTTTTGAGCGCGCGATCTTCCGAAGAAGACAAATTGATCGGATTTGACGTTGGAGCAGATGATTATGTAACCAAACCCTTTTCTCTTCCCGTTTTGTTGGCACGTGTTCGGGCGAATCTTAGACGTGTTGGCGTTTCACGCAGAACCTTTGTGTACGAAGGGGTGGAAATCGATCTTGAAATGCACGAAATCCGCCATGGAGAGGACAAAGAACAACTCTCCCGTCGAGAAAGAGATCTCTTGGCGTACTTCATTAAAAATAAAAATCAGATCTTATCTCGAGATCAGCTTCTGAAAGAGGTTTGGGGTTATAAAAAGGGCGTAACCACCCGAACGGTCGATACGCATGTACTCACCATCCGAAAAAAGCTCAGAGACAATGCGCAATCCCCTTTGTTCATTCAAACCCTACATGGGGTAGGATATAAGTTTATCGGTAACGAAAAATGATTCTTTGGCTGCTCGCATCTCTTGCATTTGGGCAAGATAATCTTCCCGAGATGTGGGTTCAGCTTCACGAAGGACGTTTGGTTCATTTGGTAGAAGGAGAGCCCAAGGAAGCAATCGAAATATTCGAGGCTCTTTTGAGTGGTTTATCAAATGAGCATCCACTGTATGGCGAGTTGATGTTCTCCCTCGGTTGTGCTCAATACGATGCACATCGTTTGGCAGATTCGAAAAGATCTCTTCTTTTGGCGACGAAAAGCGTACATGCGCCCATCGAAGCACAAAGCTTCCTAATGGAGGTTTCAGCCCAAGAGCAGACGGTGAAATCTTTGCCATACGTCGGTACACCGTGGGTTTCTTTGGAGGCCGAGAACGGAAGATCTACTCTCTACAAAGCCAATATTGAGTTGGAAACCGTCAATAAAATTGAAATCGATATTCGTTTGGATGCTCCCGGCGACGTTACGGTAACCTTTGAGGGGTGGAGAGGAAAGCAGTGGGAGGAGAGTAAAACCTATGATAGCGGAATTCACACTCTTTTTTTCAATCCGAAATTGCTTTTAATCGACGAAAAACCCATTGCGATTCGAAGCATTGAAGTCGGTGTTGAACAGAAAGATATTTTGATGGTTTCCACACTCAGTTTAGAATGAGGGGCGCATGGCGAAAATCGTGGTTCAAAAATATGGAGGTTCCTCCGTCTCTGACGTGCTGGGTATTCAGCGGGTCGCCAAGAGAATCGTAGAAACCGTTCGTGATGGATGGCAGGTGGTTGTGGTTGTATCTGCGATGGGAAATACAACGAATGAGCTTCTTTCACTCGCCAAGTCGGTGTCTTCTTCTCCCAAACGACGAGAGCTCGATCTTCTTGTCAGCGTCGGTGAGCGTATATCGATGACGTTACTCGCGATGGCTGTAGAGGATATGGGGGTGAAGGCGAAGTCTTTTACCGGAAGCCAGTCGGGTATTATTACGGACGAGAACCACATTGCTGCGACCATTTTAGAGGTTCGCCCTTTCCGTATAGAGAAGGCTCTCTCAGAAGGTTTTGTGTCCATTGTTGCGGGTTTTCAAGGCATGAGCCGAAAAAAAGAAGTTACGACGCTTGGAAGAGGAGGTTCCGATACGACAGCGGTTGCTTTGGCCGCTGCTCTTCGCGCAGAGTTTTGCGAAATTTGTTCTGATGTGGATGGGGTATATACCGCGGATCCTCGGATCGTTCGGGATGCTAAAAAGTTAAAAGAGATGAGTCTCAACGATGCGTGGGTGTTGTCCAAGCACGGTGCGAAAGTTCTA
>JAYYRF010000088.1:0-3607 GCA_036127535.1 Myxococcota bacterium
TCCTCCCAACTTCTCCCTCAATAAAGAAAAGCCGCCTCTTGGCGACTTTCTTCTACGCTTTCTTTGGTCTTCTCGACATCCAAGAGAAAGGTACACGCTCGCTCCGATGGCCGTACCGGATAGAATCATGTACCACACGAAAGATGGCTGGGAGATACAATTAGAACGATTCCCCAATACAAAGGGTCGTGGGGAACCGCTCATTATTTCAACGGGTCCTGTCATACATCCAAGAATACTGACCTTAGATAAAGCTGTCGCACTTCAGTCTCTACGAGCCCAAGGCTTTGATGTTTACCTATTTAGTCATCGCGGACACTCTTTATCCAAGCCTCTCTCTGAAGTAAACCAATTGCGTTTTGATCACATCATCCAGCAAGATATCCCCGCTGCGATAGATGCTGTCAAAAGAGTATCGAAGTCGAAGCGCGTCTTTTGGCTCGGTCACGGCTTGGGTGGTCTAATGTTGTATGCCTGGCTGAGTTATGGAGGAGGACGTGATATTGCCGGTGCCATTACGATTGATTCTCCTGCATTTTTTGCTCCCGGTAGCAGAAGAAAGTTACTGAAGTTGCTATCGCACCTACTTCCAGAGAATCGAAGTTTACCGACCTCTCCTATAGCGCTCTTGGGCTCGCAAATGAACCCCACTCTGTCTTCGGCTTTGTCTCCGCGCTTAAACCGCAGTATTCTTCGCTACGGATGCGAAGATATCAGCACCGACTTGTTTAAGCAGATGATGCAATGGCTAGAAAGTGGTCGTTTCTTCTCTTATCATCAAGGCCATAACTATTTGACAGGTCTAAAAGGGAGTCAAACGCCCATCATGTTTATGTCCGGTCTATCGGATGAAATTAACGCTTACCTAAGACCAATGCGAGGCTACTTCCAAAACAGTTCCCTTCATGTTGGTAAATGGGATGTCTTTCCCCTCTTGGAAGAACAAGCCGCCTCCTTAACGGAAAAAATGCATTTATGGGCAAAACCATATCGCGATAAATGTTGGACAGAATAGCTTTCGGGCTTAAAGCTATATTGCAGTGCAAAGGGTTTCAAAATACTGAATTTTAAACCCAAATGCTGTTATATGAACTGGTGCATTTGATAATAGGAAGTCCATATGAACAAGAATACGAAGCTCGTCCTTTGGCTAATTGCGATACTCTCCGTCGTTGGAGTGGCGCTAATCATCGGTATTTCTCTAATTATGAGCGGACAAACTCCCAACTTTATGGAAAAACCCAAATGGCTGCATTTAAAAATCTCCCCGCTCACTGCGGAAGCTCCGGGCAACGAAAGCATCTTCGCGGCTCCCGATGAACTGCCTCCGCTGAGTACAGAAATTGCGCGTATGATTCACGATGCAAAGGATGATGAAAACATTTTGGGCATTCACTTTCAGGTCTCCCCCAATTCGCTCGGATGGGCACAACTGCAAGAGATAAGAGATGCGCTCATTGCATTCCAAGATGCTGGTAAAACCTGCAAAGCTTGGTCTGAGAGCTTTGACAATCGTTCATACTATCTTGCGGCCCCTTGTGACGAGGTTTATCTCAACGAGACCGGAGTCACGCTCGTTAATGGTCTCAGTATTACACAAACTTACTATGCCCAAATGTTTGAAAAGCTTGATGTAAAACCCAATTTCGCCCACGTCGGCGATTTTAAGAGTGCTGTAGAACCCTATGAAAGAACCGGACCATCCGAAGCCGCATCCGAAGCCACCAATACACTCTTAGACTCACTGTATCAACAACTCTTGGACGGCTTTGTCAACGAAAGCAGAGGAATGACGGCTGAAAAAGTCGAAGAGATGCTCAAAAATCCCCCCATTACCCCCCAAGATGCATTGAAGAGAGGAATGGTGACGGATTTATTATACAAAGACGAGTTTATGGATCTCGATGACATCGAAAGGATCAGTACATCGTCATACCTTCGTAAACGTAGAAATGAGTGGCAGTACAGAGGAAGAGACATCGCCGTTTTGTATGCATCTGGCGCAATCATGAACGGCGACAGCGGCAGTTCCCTTTTTGGAGGGGAAATCATTGGTGATAGCACCGTCATCAAGCAGTTAGAAGAAATCGAAGAAAACGCTTCCTTGAAAGCCGTCGTTTTACGGGTCAACTCCCCCGGCGGTTCCGGATCCGCCAGCGATAATATTTGGCACGCGGTCAACCGCATCAAAGAAAAGGGTATTCCGGTTGTGGTAAGCATGGGCAACTATGCTGCTTCGGGGGGGTATTATATATCGATGAACGCAGATTATATTTATGCAGAACCGGGAACGATTACGGGTTCCATTGGTGTTTTTGGTGGAAAAATAAACATCCGAGGCCTGTATCAAAAGCTTGGTATGGACATGCACACGTACAAGCGAGGAGAGTTCTCCATGCTGTTTTCCGAAGTGGAAGACTTTAGTGATGCGGAACGCGCAAAATACGAAGAATTCCTACAATCCTTTTACGATACCTTCGTAACCAAAGCATCCGAAGGTCGCGGCAAAACCTATGAAGAGATTCACGCCGTGGCACAAGGACGTGTCTGGACTGGAATTCAAGCGAAAGAGAGAGGGCTTGTCGATGAATTAGGGGGGCTTCAAGCCGCCATTCGCAAGGCCGCAGAGCTTGCTAAAATTGAAGAATACGGCATTGAAGTATACCCAAAACGCAAAAGCTTTTTTGAGCAGCTCGTCGAAGATCTCGACCAGCAGAGCCGCGTTCAGGTTGAAGTCCCTCTGTATGATGAAAGCCTCAAGCCCGTCATCAGCCATCTACATGTATTGGAGAAGGTCATGGAAGCCGGCAAACCCGCCGCCATGATGGAAAGTGTGATTACCATCCAATAGTCTTTATTGCTGTTGTGCTTGTAGCTCAAGTAGAGTTTGACAATCCGGAACGCAATACTCTTGCACGTTGAACTTTCCGGCAATCAAACTGGAAAGCATGATATTGATGTTGATCATGTCTTCAGGAACAGCTGCTCGAATACCCGCGACGCCAATACCATAGAGATTATACTCAGGGAATGCCGAAGCAGGGATTTCGATTGTCTCGATAAAAGAAGTGTTTTCCCCCAGGGGATCATCGCCCGGATGAGCAAAACTATACAGTGACTCAATGTCATTGGGCCGTCGCTCATAGGTCAGTTCACCCGTATCCCCTCTTACGACAATCACAAAGGCCTCATAGAACTCCTGTCCACTCAGATCGATCGTAATACTGTCACCAAGCGCATGTGATTCTGGAAGGGTAAAGATGGGCGCTGGGGGTAATGTCAGACCTATCTGATGCTCAATCTCCGAGTGGGTAATATCCAAAGTCACAACCTCATTGTCATTGTATTGTAGACCTTCATTGGTGGATGCGCGATATGTGCCGAGTTCAGCATTCAATTCTGAAACCCCCAAATTCGACATCGAATTGGAGTTGAGAAAGACATCTGCCCGGGAAACCGGATTGGCGGTTAAATCTTCCGAAATGGTCGCATTGGCCAAGTAGATCGTAATCTCTTCGTTGGAATTAAAGTCGGTTGTACTCAAATCCAAAAACTCCGAATCAATCTCATCAAGCCCCCAATACACACCACCAACAACAAAACCATT
>JAYYRF010000089.1:0-8592 GCA_036127535.1 Myxococcota bacterium
ATCCATAAACCCGATGGGTCTCCAATGTCACATGCCCAGCTGCAAGGTCACCTATCTTATGTACAGAGTATTCAGCCCAATGCTGCCCATCGACTCCGCGGCTTTCTTCAATAATACCAACCCAAACCAATCCAAGGCAGATTCAAATCAACCGCAGCGCCATATTCCCAACCCCAACTTCCGAACGAAAGTACACCCAAATCAAGTCCAAGCGCTCCCTTTGAAAATCCACCTTTCGCTTTGCCCAACAAAATCCGTCCGCCGTTGATACTGGTAAAATTACCGTAAACGTAGCAAGAATTAAAACAATCGATGGGTGTGGGTAGAATGGTCTCCGACATGAGGGAAAAACGCGGAAGAACCTCGAACTGCCCTTTGAGGTTGAATGTGACCCAGTACTCCGTGCTCGCGGGCGCAAACCCCAAATCGACCTCGAGCTTGTAACGCTCCGTCTGATATCCGATCGCACCCAATGCGAGAACGACAGGCTCTTCCGATAATACGCCGCCGTATATCCCACCACTAATGGACCATCGTTTGGAGAGCGGATGACTGTAACGGATTCCGGCTCCCAAAACGGACGGTGCATCCAGAGGCACCATAAAAGCGTGTCCGGAGATACGATCGGTTAATCCTACGCTCAACGTTGTAAGAAGCATTCTTTGATTCAAAGACCCGGAACCGGCGCCCGCGGCTTCTGAAGAGGGGGTAATAAAATACTGTTTATTCGATGGCTTCGATGCGACGGCCTTTGACGGCACTTTCTTTTTCGCCCGTGGAAATTCATGAAACGGTACCGTCAGCGGTTTGCTTTTCGGCTTTTGGATCGATTGGATATCTTTCGTCGGCACCCGTAACTGCGTGCTCGAATTGAGCCAAAAAACAAGGACGTCACTTTGTTGCCAATCTTTCCCCACATCCTCGGTAGAGTAAGCAAAGAATCGATTTCCATTTTTAAATATTACTTCGAGACGAGAGCCCTTCGAAAACATTACGGTATCGGCCGCCATCACAACGGAGAACAAAAGAAACCAAATCACTCTCCCTCCTGCACATTTTGGGTTATGTTGGTCTATTCATTCTCCATAACCGCTTGCGGTGTACTGTTAAACCCCCTCATCGGTGTAAAATGAAATTTTCACATCAACACGTCATTCCCGGCAACCCCACGGACGTTTGGAACTTGACCGCAGACCCTCAATTCACCAAAGAATCCTACGCGAAGGCCAATGCGACGCACGAATTGATTCGTACCGAACAGAAAAACGGCAAAATCGTAAATCGGATTCGCGTCACGGTCAATGCACCCAAACTGCCCTCTTTCGTCGCAAAGATCACCGGATCTCCCTATCTTTCCTATGAACAGATCGAGACCATCGATGCCCAAAAGCGAACCAATGACTGGGTCATTCTAATTCCGAAACTCGAAAAGAAGGTCAAAGCCTCAGGGCGCTTCACCATTGCAGAACATGGCTCACAAAGCAAGCGTCTAATCGAGGGAGAAGTCAAAGTGCTGATTCCTTTGATCGGCGGAAAAATTGAAAAGCATATTTCAAAGCAATTGGAAGAGTCTCAAAAGGAGATTAGCAATCTCCTCATCGAGCGCCTCTCATAGGCCTTTGGTAAAATTCTTCCATCTTTTTTGAGAGAAATCTGACAGACCGCGATCCAAACAAGTACATTTGTACATGGGGCGTATATGTTGTCTTTATGGGGAATGCTGGCCTTTGCGGAAGCAGAGTTTGACGAGCAGAAGCTCTTTCAGGTTCTAGAAGAGACCGCACCATACCGTAATATGCGGTTGGGAGAGGGCATTCCACAGATTCCGGAAGAAGCATACCAAAGGGCAGCACAGGGTGAGATCATCACCGGCATTCAAGAGGTATCCGGACACAGTGCGAGCATTGGCTGGGGAGTCGCGGTTCTCAAAGCGCCAATTGATGACTTTTGGGCGGGCATCAATGACGGGGAAGCACATGTCGGGAAGACACCAATTCAATTTGCCAAGGTTATATCCGGAGAACCTTGTATGGATCAGCGAGAAATGCTGATGATCTTGCCAATCCCCATCGTCAGCGACCGTTGGTGGATTATTCGGAGCTCAACCAATCCAAGCCTCAAGTTGGAATCCAAAGGCCGCATGCGTGAAATGTCTTGGTCGAATGTTTCAAATGCAGAAAAAAGGCCGCTGCCCGAAGACTTAAAAGAAAGAGTCGAAGATAAAACTGTCGTTGATTTTACCAAAGGAGCGTGGCTTGTTCTTCAACTGGACGAGGAATATATCTTGGGAGAATACCACACTTGGGCTATCGAGAGCAACCAGCTCCCGTTCTCTGTATCAAAGTCCATCGTCCGCTCCAGCATCACAAAGACAATTCGAGCGATGGAATCACATACGCGAACCCAACCACTGCGATGCCTCAATAAAATGCCCTAAGAGCTACGATGCATGCTTGACGATAAGCCGTGCTAAACCAGGCATGGCGTCGCCAATGTGTTGCACCGCTTTACCTCGCAGGCCGTTGTAAGCCCGAATCAACACTTTATTGGGCGAAGTCTTGGCACGCTCGTCTGTAATCGAAAGCAAAGCATTGGCAATGGATACTTTGTTTGCGACAAAATATTGCTCTGCATTTGAACCCTTTGCCTGGCAATCTAACCAAAAAGGATCCACTTTGGCGGCGAACTCGTCCAACATGTCATCAAGGGAGCGCGGCAATATATCGGGTTTAAAGGATTTGATAGCTTTAAAACCGCCTTTGACAGCAATACCCGTGAGACCTTTTTTCCTTCGTACTTCTTCATTGAGCAATATGACGCAATCTTTGACGATCAAAGATCGCTTCGCATCATTTTTTGCTGCATCAACCAAAGAGCCCATTTTTACCTCTTTATTCTGAATACTCGTCCATACCGGGACAAAGTGGAGTTTTTTTATCTTTACCGCTTACGAGGTTGTACCACAAAGCAATATGCATCTTAGCATAACAGGAGTATCCACTGGAAGATCGATATGCTCTCTCAAAACATTTCAAACTGTTCTGAAAGTCGACATCATTTTGTGCTTTTACAATGTTAACGCCTTTTAAGTTGGTCACAACATCATCTTTGATATATGTCCGGAGCCAAAAGGGAATCGCGTCGCATAAAACCTTGTTGGCCGCAACTTCACCATCCCCTTGTGCAGATTTCAACGTTTCCAACAGTTGTTCTCGGACTTCCGCATCTGGCTCTTCTTTCATAGCAAGCGTACGCATACATCGAGCTGCATCTCGGCGTTTAAATCCTTCTAGGGCTTTTAGGGCAGCTTTTCGAACAACCGCTTCCGAATCATTTAGGATCGCATCACACAATTCATCATCAGCCTTGTTTGGCATGTGCTTCTTAAAGGCAAACAGAGCAGCTGCTCGCACTTCCGGTTTGCTACTCTTTCGATTGGAAAAGATTGCCCTTCGCGCTTCCTTGCTGTCGACATGAAAACCCAACGCATACAGAGCGGAAGCCTGTACTTTTGGATTGGAATCCTTCACAAGCATTAGAGCCGAATCGATATATTCTGCGTTACTGGCCAAAAGAGAAAGAGAATATGCTCGGATTTCTGGATCGACTCCTTTGTTGTGTGCGATATTGTTCAAAGAGGTATTGACAATCGGAGCCTCCATATCCGCAAATAAATCCGCCGCTCTTTTCGGGTCTTTTAACTTGGGATTCGTGATGAGCTTTGCAAAGCATTCCGCACGCTCATTTTTCTCTTCTCCCTTGAGTCCCTTGGCGACGCCTTCTCGAAGATTTCCCTCTTCGTCTACCAAATTATCGCAAATGCACTTATCCACCGCCTCTCCTGACAGGTCTCGAATTGCCTTTGTTGAGAATTCCTGCAGGTCCGGATCAGCCATCTGTAAACCTACGCATACCGTAGCCACATTCTTGCGCGCAAACGCCGTCTGCACCGCATCTTTGTCCACCTCTGTCGGCGGATCCATACAACCCAAAACCAGCCATAAAAGATTCATGATACGCTCCTTTTCCCAATCTATATCAAGTGCGAAGCGTATTCACCAATGATGGTTGTAATTTTCAACCATTCTCCACAAGAACAGGGGATCTTAATTCCCCAATCACCGTATATCGCCACACAAATCATTCCCTATGATGAGGACGATCTATATTCACTCTCCTTGTCGCCACTCTTCATCTGAAAACTTGACGCGATATTCCAACGTCGCCTTTTCGTTGCTCTTCGCATCGGATAACCACAACGCCCCATAAGGAAGCCAATCGTCTCCGGACTCTACGATGTGAAACCACGGCCCCGCCGCGAAATGAACTCCCTCAAGTCACCAACGACTCCATAAATGGGAAAGACCAACGCGCTTGACCTTACCCGAAGTTTCCAAATACCCCAACGTTCCAGTATCAGAGAAAGGCAAGTGCTGCTTTTCTTTGAATGCGAAAGAAGGGGACTGTAGATGGCCACGCACTCGGCCGTATTCGTCGATCACACGCATCTCGATATCGATTGTGTCTCGCGCGAGTTCTCTTCTTAAATATGCACGATGTTCTCGGTCTAATTCCTCTTCGTAGACCGGCAACCAATTTTTGCTCTCCTTGGCATAAAAAAGCAAGGTCTCAAGCTCAATCGTCGCTTCTCCGATAGGTTGCTTTCCCCAAGAGTCGAAAGAGACCAACCAATCCTCCTCCGAAATATACGACTCATTGGTTTCACAAGCGCTATTACAGCCTCCGGTCGATGGGGAAGCCATCAACGATCGGTTTGGTACGACGGAGGTTCTTGGGGGCTCTTGACACGCTAACAGCATGTAAAACGCGCTTATGAACATGGTACACCTCAAATCATACTGGAGTAATCTCGAATCGCTCCACTACCGTTGGGTCAGTGATGCACAGCATTCTCGTAGCAAAACGTCAAAATCTCTTATTCACTATAGAGTGTCGATTTCCGATAATGGTTCATTTTTTGGGAGAAATTATTTTTTTTGATGTACGAAGACCGTCGCAGGCCCCCAGGAGAAAGAAAGTACATCCATGGAAAGAAGAGAGAACTGTTTTGTATTGGGGGAATGTGTGAGGGATACGAGTTTGGCGCCGCGTTTAATCTCGCCACATTTTTCATAAAAACGATCCAACTGGCTCTGTGTGAAGGTGGTTGCCGTTATGTACAGCAGATCGGCTTCCGACCACGATATGTCAAAAAGATCAGCCTGGATAAACGAACATTTTTCCACCGCAGACCGACGCACAATGGCATTTGCTCGTTCAACAAAGGGCGTGATACACTCAACCCCCAAACTTTTCAATCCCCAACACTTGGCAGCCATCAAAGTCAATCGCCCCGTTCCGGATCCAAGTTCTAAGAAAGTATCGTTGGATTTCGCACCGGCCATCGTCAAAATGGCATCAAACGTTCGAAAGGGGGTCTCACCGTACGTCATCCCGACGCGCTCTCCTTGTGGAATCTTTGGTCGATGCCGAAGGGAAGTCGTGTAGGCTCTGCCCAGGCCATAGGTCCAAAACAGCTGGAGATCAACCCACCACAAACCTGTTTTCCAGTATCGAAAAAACAATCTGTCTTTCACAAAAAAAACCTCTCGCGCTTCAGTCGCATTTTTATAGGTTATAATACAAGAGATCACATTTGTATTGAGAATAGTATGTTTGACAATTTGACGACCGCCTACGCGAAAAGCATTTACGGCAGCAAGAGTAAGTCCGCCAAAAGTGACGTAAAGCCCGTCAAAAAAACCCAAACCAACATCAAAAACACTCCATCTGTCATCGTATCTCGCTCCCCACAGGTTGCAGCCACTCCCAAACCCGTCCTCTCTCTTCGAGCACTGCGTCCAGCACAAAACGTTTTTACAGAACCCATCTCCACTTCGATGCGCGTTGAGCAAGACATCTTTAAGCCCAAAACCACACCGTTGGCCATCAAGAGCAAAAATGTTGATCTCGAAGATCTGTTCTTTGAGCTGAAGAGCGAAGATGCCAACGCGAAAAACAAAGCACTGTCGGCAAGAGAATCCGAGGTTCAAAAACACGAAGCCGCTCACATTCTCTCCGGAACGGGCGTAACCGGAGGACTTTCTTACACATACCAAACCGGAGCAAACGGAGAGATGTTTGCCATTGGAGGAGAGGTAAGCGTTGATATGTCCGCCGGAGCCACCCCCGAAGAGACGATCGAAAAGGCACAAAAAATACGGGCCGCCGCGCTGGCACCATCCGATCCGTCCATGCAAGATCACGAACTTGCGATGGCGGCTTTGAAAATGGAACAACAAGCGCGGGAGGAAAGGGCAGAAAAGCAAAAGGAAATACAAGAGAAGCTGAAAGAAACGGCCGAAAAGTTCCAAGAAGTTGCCGAGCAGATTTTGACGCCTATAGATACAGAATTCATGAAAAATGTCGGAGACGTGGCCTACATGCCACTAACGTCCGAGGTCGTGATACCTGCACCTACGTCTCCCACGACCGGTAAAGAATTCCTCAATGCCACCAACCCAAAGGAAACCGACCGCCGCTTGGTCTATCAAGAGCAAACGTTCACGTTCCGACCGGTTCTATCGAAGAAGTCCGAAGATCCTCTGCTGAATGAAACAGCAAAGGTACAACGGAAAATCAACAAACCTAAGATGGTTGCTATTAAGAAGAAGCTCAAAACAGACGCCAAGCCCGTGGTTTATACAAACGAGATATCAGTGTACAAGTCTGTAGAAAAGCTACTCCGAGATAGCAATCTGAGTAACAAATTTGAGTTAAAATTAGCAACAAATGAGCAATTTGCAGCCATAAGCGGCAAAAACCCGCAAGTGGCCGTCGACCAAAACTTTTCACAATCCCTGCAAAGCATATTTAAATTGGTATAGTACAAAGACCTTTGCGGTGCCTTCACTCGGATCCTTTGGGGAACTCATACCCTATTGGAGAGCCCCTTTCGACGCAAAACTCCTTGCGTGTAACCGAAATGTAGTGGTGTCCAATTTCGACTTGCTCACCACTCCAAATTCGATTTCCCTCTGCATCGAGTCGGATATTCATCGTCGCTTTTTTTCCCGTATGACAGATGGTTTTTAATTCGCATAGCTCATCCGCCCAGGCGAGTAAGTATTTAGAACCATCAAAGGGTTCACCTTGAAAGTCTGTCCGCAATCCATAGGACAAAACGGGAATCCGTAGGTGATCAACCACGAGGGATAACTGTAAAACCTGCTGCGGCTGTAAGAACTGTGCTTCATCGATCAGCACACAATGTATTGTCTGCTCTTCATGCTTGTCGCGAATGTAAGGAAAAAAATCAAAATCCTTCGTAAAAGCATATGCTGGACGCTGTAAGCCAATTCGCGACGATATCTTACCTTCACCGTATCGATCGTCGAGTTTTGGGGTAAACAACAATGTGCGCATTCCCTTTTCACGGTAGTTGTGATCAGACTGTAAAAGAACAGCGCTCTTACCGGCATTCATTGCGGCATAATAAAAATAAAGTTTGGCCATAACAACTCTCCAAAGTCCCAAAAGATCGTTCATACATGAGCGAATACCTTTTGGTTTTTAAAGAAATTAGAAAAAAAATCAAATAAATATTAAGCAAAGGTGCAAAACCGTACGTTACACTATATATTGATGCCTTATTATTATGGTAATTTTATGAGTTCATTTGGTTCATTAAACGGTTTATCTTTGTCCCTTTCTTCTCTGTATAGTGCCACGTCCGGCACTCTTAATAGCGACGCAAAAGGGGTTAGTAGCCTATCTATGGGCACACACAGCCAATCCGATCTTCATTCCAATCTCAACGATGATTCGGTTCGATACATCGCAGTTCCCGCCCCCGCCGTCAAAGTTGAACTCAGCTTTGAAGCAAGAAGCATATTAAACCACGATCAAGAAGGCGAAGCCGTTCAACGAAAGCGCTCCACGGACGACGACCAAGACATTGGCGGTAAAAAATCTCTCAGTGGTCGCACTCTCTCTGAAGAAGAGGTTCGCGTAATCCAAGAGCTCAAGTCCCGCGATGCCGAAGTTCGGGCTCATGAAAACGCTCACATCAGCGCAGCTGGAGGCCTCGCAAGCGCTGCTACATATACCTATCAATCCGGCCCAGACGGGAAACGCTACGCAATCGGTGGCCATGTCAGTATAGATACATCACCTGGGCGAACTCCAAAAGAGACATTGATAAAGGCAGAGCGCATTCGATCCGCCGCACTCGCTCCTGCCGATCCATCACCACAGGATCGAGCGGTTGCATCACAAGCGTCTCAAATGGCTGCCAATGCAAGAGCTGAAATCAACGCCAACAACCAAGAAGAAGCAAAAAAAGCCCTCGAAGGTTCTGGCGCTACAGAAGGAAGCAGTGAAGGTGACAACGCCACCCAAGGCTCCGAAGCGACAAACGTTTCAACGCAAGCTTCTGACACCGAAGCCAAAAAAGATTCTGTCTCTTCCATAACGGGAGAAGATTCAAAAGAAGAAAGCGGTCTCCCCGCCACTTCAGGATCTTCTAAAGACAGCAATGAAATCTCCATTTACAAGAAGACTTCATCGCAGATCAATGGTGCAGAAGAAAGC
>JAYYRF010000090.1:0-2802 GCA_036127535.1 Myxococcota bacterium
TACGATGAATTCCGGTATGCTCAAGCAGGTGACGGTCACAGTACGGCGTGAAAAGAATGGGCTCATTCCAACGATCGATCCCGAAAAATCCGAAATAACGATTCAAGTCGCTCAAGTGGAAGGTAATCAAATCCAGTATCAGACGGGTGAAGATACACTGGCCGCTGATCGCGTTGTTCTCAACAACGTCCACGTGGTGGCGACGGGTGGTAAAGCACCTTTTGATCCCCAAGCATCCGGAACCGTGCAGTTCAATGTTGCCTCAGCACAAGTGTCCGGGTTTTCCGGTTTGGGTGCAAGCAGCTCTAGCATCAGTACAGAGAGCTTACAGGGGAATATCGGAGAGAAAAACGGTTCGATAAGCGCTGCGGCTATGCAAGCAAACAATTTAAATTACCAAGGAAGCCAGGTTGCCTCCGCTTCTTTGAACAGTGTGCAAGGTAGCTTTTCTCCAACGGCTTCCGGAGCGACACAAGCAAATGTTTCTGCTGGAAAGGCTTCTGTACAGGGGCTTCAGAACAGCTCGTTTGGCTCTTTGCAAAGCGCCTCCGTCTCCGATGTTCATGTTCAAGGCAGTGGCGCAAACGATGTGTCATTGTCTGCTGGTGAAGCCGCTTTGACCGGTTTGGATACCAATATGGTCGATGTTGAATCGTTGCAATCCTCCGGACTCCAAGCGAGTATTCATGGCGATCAATCTTCAGGCTCTGTTGATGCGCTTTCTCTCGCGGGCGTGCAGAGCGATTATGGAAGTACTGATTCGGTATCGCTTCAAAATGTCCAAGCGAATCATACACCGAATGTCAGCAGTCTTGGAATCGGATCCGTGAACGCGAATGGGATGCAGGCGGGTGAGTTTGGTCGTGTCTCCAGCGCATCGGTCAACGACGTTATGCTTCAGCAGTCTAATGGTGTCTCCAGTGCGAGCGTATCTTCTCTCAGCGCTTCGGGTATCCATCATGCTGCAAGTGGTACCAGCGTTGACGGTGTCGCGGTTCAGGACTTTCAAGGAAATCATTCCGCGGATGGAATCAATTTCTACACGGGAAATACCACTGCTCAAGGGATACAAAATCGTTCTCTCGGTTCTGTCCAAGATGCTTCAATATCGGATCTTCAAGTTAACCAGCGAGGAGAGCGCGATGTCTCTCTTTCCGCAGGTGAGGCAGCAGTCTCTGGGGTTCAATCCTCTTTGGGAAGCGTCTCGTCCGTACACACATCTGGAATTCAAGCCTCTTTGAACGGTGAGCGCTCCTCTGGATCCATCGATTCTTTATCCGCCTCGCACTTGAGCAACGGTCAAGGCAGTGTAGGAAATGTGTCTCTCCAAAATATTCACGGAAGCCAGGCCGGTAATTCGGGATCGCTAGGGATCGGATCAGCCAACGCCCAAAATATTCAAGCGGCCGGGATAGGCTCTGTTCAAAGTGCCAGCGCCAACGGAGTGTCTTTGTCTCACGACAACGGTCTTTCCAAAGGAGAAGCACAATCCCTCCAAGCCACCGGTTTGATGCATACCGGAAGTGGTTCAACTCTTGAAGCGATGACGTTGAACGGTGTGAGTGGAAGCGCAAGCGCATCGGGGAAAACCGGTCATATACACGACGCAAATCTCTCCAACCTCTCCGCTGGAGGGGCGACGGTGGAACAGATCAACGCAACGCGACTCGGCCTCCATCAAAACCAAGACGGCACAACCGCTGGCTTGAAAACCCTGGATGTAAACAACGCACAGTTTGCTTCCGGCGATATTAACATGGGGGTCGATGCCATTTCTTTACGCGACGGCGGCGTTTCGCAAAATGGGAATCGCGCGGACTTCCAGTTGGGAAGTGCCAGTGCCCAGGGTCTAACGGGCTCGGGCTCTTTATCGTCTTCAGGTAGCTCCTCTGGCTCCTCCAGCTCTTCCTCTGGCTCCTCCAGTGGCGGTAGTGGGAGCGACATAGATTCCAAAAAACTGATTCGTTCGATCTCCTCTTTGGTTGAATCGGGGAATATTCAGGCCAGCGCGAACATGAAGCCCGGTAAAATAGATGGTGCTCCCGCTACGGTCAAAGATGGTACGTCTATGCATGCCAACATCAACATTGCGAACAATCGTATCCAAGACGGCAGTCGCGTATCGACCAGTGAAACAGTTGGGCTTCCGCTGTGGGCGAGCTTGTCAGGTGCGTATGTCGATGAAAATCGTTTAAAAGCAGATGTTAACGGATTTGTGGATTTGAACGTTGGCAAGCATGTCAATAAGTCCATGGGTGTGCAAGGAGATCAACTCGCGAGCATTGGCGAGTATGGAAATGCGATCGCGCGTTCTTCGGATGGTGGTTCTTCCGGAGGCTCTTCCGGTGGCTCTTCTGAATCTTCGTCCCCAATCGACATGCGTTCTCTACAAGCCCAAGGAAGCATTCAAATGGGTAACGGAACCATTGATGGTGGTTCTGTAGCTGCCACCTTAGATGCACAAGAGGCCGGAGACAACCAAGTATCTTTCGCAGCAGGTTCCAATGAACTGGCGGTCGCCTTCGCGCGCTTCATTTCCAGCTCTCTTTCGCTCCAGGGAGATCAGTTTTCTGCGCAGACCGGGGAAGCCAGCGTATCTGAAGGAGTCGTATCCGTAGATCCTCGCACCCAGCATGCAGAGGGTTCGATCGGACAAGTACAGGTTGAATCATTGCAAGGAAGCGTACAGCTACCCAAATAAGCTTCCGATCTCGTCAGCGGTCTTTGACGACGCTTTTCGCACCGATCCGATTGGACGCTCAGATGACAAATGGTATGTGGCAGGATATGAGAAGTAAACCC